>JAGVFD010000196.1 GCA_020057805.1 Sideroxydans sp.
ACGCGCGCCAGATTAGAGGCCGAAAATCAGGCGGAGCTATCCGCTCAAGCACGCATACGGATTGAAGCGCAGGCCCGTGAACTGGCCGAGGCAAGGACACGCGCAGAAAGTGAATTGACAGCGCAACTCGAAATTAAAAGCCAAAACGAGGCGCATTTGTTGGAAGTGGCGCAATCCAATCTTGAGTTAGAGCGGCAGTGGCAGGAACAAGCGCAGCAAAATACACAACGTGAAATGCAAGTGCAGCAAGCATTGCAGGCCAAGTTGATTGCCGAGCAACACGCGCAAGAAGCCATCGAGCAACGTATCCAGCAGGAGCAGATTGCGCATGCCGCAGCACAAAGCAAACAAGCTGCTGAAAATAAATTAGCTGCGCTAAACGAGCAACGCAGTCGCGCTGATGACGAAGCCAAAACTTATGCAGAAAATGAATTGCGCTTGATTCAGGCAGACATTGCACTCAATCAAGTGCGAACCGAACAAACGGTTGCCGAAAGCTTGCGGCAAATTCAAATTCAACAAGCGCAAGCGGTGGAAAAATTACAGTCGGAGCAGCAATTGCTCAACTTGGAACAGCAACGCGCACAACAGGAAATACAGCATGCGTTGGTGGTGAGGCAGCGTTTTGAAAAAGAACAAAGCGAGCAAATGCACATGCAACGGCGTGTTGAGGCTGAACAATATGCGGCCAGTGCAGCCGAAAATAGAACTCGGCTGGAACAGGAAGCAGCCAAATTGGCGCAACGAAAAGAAGCCGCCGAACAGGCTATTGCCTTAGCCACACAAGAGAAATCCATTAGCCAGCGACAAGCCCTCATTGCGCTGGATGCCAGAATCGAAGCGGAGCAAACCGCAGCGGCGGCGGCACATGCCCTATCTGTAGCGGAAGCCAAGGCGCTGGCAGCACATGAAGCTCACCTAGCCGCAGACCGCGAGGCGGAACAAACTGCCCTAGCGCGAGCAGTTGCAGAACACGATGCATTGGAGTTATCTGTGCAGCGCAGGATAACCGACACCCAAGCCGAAGCAGGGGCCCTAGCACTCGTGTCGAGTGAACGCGAATTATTGCAAGCGCTACAGCAACGTGTACAAGCAGAGGCGCTAGCCCACGCTGAAACAGAAGGCAAACTCAAAGCGGAAAAAGAACAACTCTCTTTGCTTGAGGAAAAATCAGCAGCGGAACGTGAGGTGCGTCAGCAACAGGAAGCGGCCAACGAGTTGCTGCGCCAAATTACACAAGATGCACGCGACTGCTTGTCCGCCGAGTTAATGGCAAAACAAGCAGCCGAACAAAAACACAAAGCAGAACGTGAGCTTCTGATTGAGGCACAAAAACGCGCGGCAACCGAGCTTACAGAAGCGCGTGAAATTGAAATTCAATTGCAATGGGAAACGCAGGCAAGCCAAACAGCAGCTATGCGCATTGAATTAGCGCAGGCAGCGCAGACCTATGCCAAAGAAAATATCGAGCTGGAAAATAAGTTGCTGGAAGTAGCGCAGCAACGTGCCCAAGTCGAACAAGAAACCCAACAAAAGCTGCAAGAAAAATTGCAGCTACAACTCAAGCTGCTGACCCAGGCACATGCTCAAGAAGCCGCCTGGGTCGAGGAAAATGCCGCCTTGCAAGAAAAATTACGCAGCGAGGAAGCCCTAAAAATAGCCACTGACCACAACATCCAAGCGCATTTGCAAGCTACTCACTTTGCTAGACAACGTGAGCAAGTTGAAGCGGATGCATTCAGCGTATGCCAACAAAAAATGGATACGGAAGTTGAAGCGATTGCCGAAATTGAAGCGCGCATTGCCGCTGAATTAGAGGTGATTGAAAAGGATAATAAACGAATTGAGCAGGAAGTTAGAGCCCGAGAAATTGCCGAAGCAACGCTGCAATTAAATCAACAAGCCGACCACGCGAAACTTGAATTAGAGCAAGCTTCATTGCGCGCGATGAACATCGCCAAGATGCGTGTGGATGCCGCCAACCAAGCGCGCCAAGCCGAGGAGAAGCAGATTCATGAGGACGCGCTGGCGATTGTGGAATACCGCAAACAACTGTGGCGATGCCAGCCAGACGCAAACATCACGCACTGAAATGCGCGCTATTAACGAGGGGAGCGTGGTGTGCAGTTTGTGGGAGGCGTCAGCCTACGATACTGTGCTTGTTCCATTGGGACTGAATCAGGCTTCCCTAAGAAACCTCTGAACAAGTCCCCTCTCCCCTCGGGAGAGGGAGCTAAAAGCACTTGTTCAGAGATTCCCTAAAGTAATGATTAGCTACGCCGATAACACCTACATCATGGAAATCGGGGATGGGTGATGAAAAACAACCAAGCATTGCAGCAATGGGTCACGCAATTAAGTCAGAGCGAATTGCCGGTGCTCAAAAAGACGGCGCGTGAATTAGCGGCGTTGCGCGCAGACGAGGCGAGGTTGACCGTACCCGCCATCAGCAATGCCATCGCGCGCGATCCCATGATGACCGTCAAATTATTGCGTTACCTGCAACAACACAAACACAAATCCCAGACCACCGAAGTTATCCAGGTTGAGCAGGCATTGATGATGTTAGGTATCGAACCTTTCTTTACTCATATTCATGCGAATCCCGTGGTGGAAGATATGTTGAAAGCGCACACGGCGGCGATTCCCCCCTTGATGCGCGTCGTACATCGCTCGCACCGCGCCTCACAATACGCGCAAGAATGGGCAGCACAACGCCACGACTTGCACTATGAAGAAGTACGTATTGCCGCCTTGTTGCACGACATCGCAGAAATACTAATGGGGTGTTTTGCCCCCGATGCCATGCTGCAAATTCGCAGCCTGCAACAGCAAGACAAGACCTTGCGTAGCCAACTTGTGCAACAACACGTGCTGGGTTTTAGCCTAATCGACTTGCAAAAAGAACTCGCATTGCAGTGGAAATTACCTAATTTATTGTTATTGCTGATGGACGATGCACATAAAAATCAGGAACGTGTACGCAATGTCACGCTGGCGATTAACCTAGCACGCCACTCCGCCAACGGCTGGAACGATGCGGCGCTACCTGATGATTACAAAGCGATTGGTGAGTTGTTACACCTGCCGCTGGCACAAGTGAAGGAATTGGTAGAGGTGCCAGGCGGGTAGGGCGGGCCATACCTATCAAGTCGAAAGCGGAATAAAGTGAACACACCACCGTCCCCACGCTAAATGTGGCTCAAACAAAAAAACCGTTTGCCCCCTCTACGCTAACTGCTTGATACTTGTCACATAGCCAACACTATAAAGAAACGGTATATGCAAGCCCCCCTCATTTCGCTGCTACAGCGTTTCAACGGATGGCGTCTATGGGTGTTTATCACGCTCGGAATTATTCTGATTGTTGAAATACTCATGGCGTTGATAGACCTTGGGTACAAAGGCGTACTGACGGGTTACTCCATGTTTTCGGCTTTGGCGGTGAGTTGTATTGTGGCGCCGCTTACTGTGTATGCGTTGAATCTCATCTTGCGAGAGTTTGCCAACATTCAGCAACGTAGCCTTGTATTTGACATCCAACGCGCTGAAACACGGTTAGATACGGCGGTGCAAAACGCTCAGATGATTGTTTGGGAATATGACTTTATCAAAGATGAATTCCAATACGATGCCAACACCTTAAAATTGCTTGGCATCACTCATCAGGCCCCACCTAAAACACTACAAGAATGGATAGCGCTGGTGCATCCAGATGACTGTCCTAATTTCATTCAGCACGTGCAGTCTATTGTGCAAACTGAAGAGTCTATTTTTGATGTTGAATATCGCTTTACCCTGCAAGTTGGAATATGGGTTTGGGTGCATACCCGGGGCAAAATAATTCAGCGCACTGCGCAGGGCAAGCCGCAACTGGCAGTGGGTTCCACTATGAATGTGGATGAGCGCAAGCAAGTTGAACTCAAGCTGTTATCTAATGAGAAAAAATTTAATAAAGCTTTTTTTCTCAACCCGGATTCCATCAATATCAATCGCCTCGAAGACGGATTGTTTGTTGCAGTCAATCGCGGCTTTACCCAAATCACGGGTTACACCGAACAAGAATCTATCGGCCGTACTTCTCTAGAACTTAACATCTGGGATAACCCGCAAGACCGCGCTAAATTGGTAGAAGGCTTAAGGAAAGATGGTGAGATCATCAACCTTGAAGGGGGCTTCCGCACCAAGGATGGACATATTCGCGATGGCTTGATGTCCGCCTCTATCCTCGACATTGATGATGTGCCCCATATCATCAGCATCACCCGCGACATTACCGAACGTAAGCAAGCAGAGCGTGCGATTTTAGAAGAGAAGAAGCGTTTCGAAATCATCTTTAACCACAATCCCGATGTGATGATGATTACGCTTTTAGAAAGTGGTGTGGTTACCGAGGTCAATCAAGCATTCACTCAAATCACCGGCTTTACCGCACAAGAGGCCATTGGCAAAAGAACGCGGGAATTAGGACTTTGGCTCAGCCTAGAAATACGTGAAAAATTAATCCGCGACCTTTCAACGGTGGGTAAAAGTGACCTGCTTGAAGCAGAGTTTCGCATTAAGGATGGAACAATAGGCACGGGTTCACTTTCCGCCACTTTAGTGCAATTAAACGGCATTCCGCACGTCATTAGCACGGTGCGCGACATCACTAAACAGAAACAAATTGCGGCCAATTTATTGCGTAGCGAAACCTTGTTGCGTTCCACGCTGGAAGCAACCGATGAAGGTGTTTTGATGGTCGCCCAAGATGGGCGAATTCTTTCCGCGAATCAGCGATTTTTGGGGCTGTGGCGCATCCCCCCCGAGCTAGCTCAAGCGGGGAAAGATGAGTTGATGTTGGCGCATGTGCTGGAGCAATTGGTTGCGCCAGAGGATTTTCTGTCACTGGTAAAGCGCCTGTATCAAAGTGGCGAAGAAGCTAGGGACACGTTGCACTTTAAGGATGGTCGAGTGTTCTCACGTTTTTCGCGTGATCTGACTATCGGCGAAGGGCGTGGGCGCATTTGGTGTTTCAAGGACATTACCGAACAGGCTCATGCGCAAGTCGCATTGGAGCAATCGAACCAATTGCTCAATACGGTGATTAACGCCTCCCCAGTGCGCATTTTTTGGAAAGATAACAATCTGTGTTATTTGGGATGCAACACTTTGTTTGCGCATGATGCCGGCTTGAAAACAGAACAAGATTTGATAGGGAAGAGCGACTTTCAAATGGGCTGGAAAGACCAAGCCGAGTTGTATCAAGCGGACGATAGGCAGGTGATGGAATCGGGCAAAGCCAAGCTGCTTTACGATGAACCACAGACCGCCCCCGATGGTGCAACGATTTGGTTGCGTACATCCAAGGTGCCGCTGCGCAATAAGGACAAGCAAGTAATCGGTATTTTGGGGGTGTATCAAGACATCACAAAACAAAAAAACATCGAAGAGAATTTACGGATTACCAAAGAACGTTACGATCTTGCCACCCAAGTAGGTCAAGTGGGCACTTGGGATTGGAATCCGCTCACCAACGAGCTGGCGTGGAGCGATGAAACGTATCGCTTGATGGGTTATGCGCCGAATGCCGTCACGCCGACCTATGAGTTGCATCTGGGCATGGTGCATATGGATGACCGAGAAAGTCTGAATAGCTGCGAGCAAGCGGCATTGAATCATAAGCTGCCGTATGAACTCGATTGCCGCATCGTGCAAGTTTCTGGCAAGCAGATTATTTGCCATGTCACGGGCAAGGTGGAGTTTGATGCCAACGACCAACCCCTGCGCATGCTAGGCACGATACAAGACATTACCCAGCGTAAAGGAGTCGAGCTGGATCTAGCTGAAAAAGAAAAACGTTTGCATCAAGCACTCGACTCGTCGCACATGGGGATGTGGGATTACGATTTCACAACTCACGAATTAGCTTGGTCGCCAGACATCTACCATCATTTTGGTATTGCAGATTCCATCACCTCGGCGCAACACTTGCGCAACTTGATTCATCCCGAGGATGTTGAGATACCCAAGCAGGCGATGCGTAAGGCAATCAGTGAGAAGGTAGAGTACTTCGCTAACTATCGTATGCTGGTTAATGGCCGGCAGTATTGGACCGAGGATCGCGGCATTATTCAATATGATGCGCACGGCATGCCGCTAAAAGTATTGGGCACTGCACAAGACATTAGCGAACGGAAAGAAATTGAAGCAAGCATTAGGTTGCTAAACGCCAGTTTGGAACAGCGCGTAAAAGAGCGCACATCACAATTGCAGTTTGCCAACCAAGCTAAAGATTCTTTCCTCGCCACCATGAGCCACGAAATCCGCACGCCCTTGGGCGGACTGCTGGGCATGATGGAGTTGTTGAGCTTGTCGCAACTCGATGCCAAGCAGCGTGAGCTGTTCCAAGTTGCACATGACTCTGGCAAAAACTTATTGCATATTGTGGATGACATTCTCGATTGGTCGAAAATCGAGGCGGGCAAATTTGAAATCGCTCCACGTGTTGCCATGCTTGCCGATATTCTTAAAGGGGTAGAGCGCACGTATGCGCAACTAGCTAACGCAAAAGGCATTCAGCTGTATTGCCACATCGACGGCAATCTCGCGCAAGCACATGTGTTTGACACTTTGCGTATCACGCAGGTGCTCAACAACTTTACCAGCAATGCCATTAAATTTACCGCACAGGGGGCGGTTGAAATTAGTGCCAGTTTGCTGTCCAGGCAAGAT
>JAGVFD010000267.1 GCA_020057805.1 Sideroxydans sp.
CCATGCGATCAGAACGCGACAAAGAGCCCGTCTTGATTTGCATTGCATTGGTAGCTACAGCCAAATCCGCAATGGTGGAATCTTCGGTCTCACCTGAACGATGTGAAATCACTGCGGTATAACCCGCACGTTTAGCCATCTCAATCGCAGCAAACGTTTCAGTCAGCGTACCAATTTGATTCACTTTAATCAGAATCGAATTAGCAATACCGCGCTTGATGCCTTCGCGCAGAATCTTGGTGTTAGTCACAAATACGTCGTCACCCACCAATTGGATTGTCTTGCCGAGGCGGTCAGTCAACAACTTCCAGCCATCCCAATCGTGTTCACTCATACCGTCTTCCAGCGTGATAACGGGATACTTGTCCACCCAAGCCGCGTACATGTCGATAATCTGCGACGAAGTCAACGTCAGTCCATCGGCCTTCAATTGATACTTGCCTTCTTTGTAGAATTCGGAAGCTGCCGCGTCAATACCAATCGCAATATCTGCACCAGGCACATAGCCCGCTGCTTCAATCGCTTCAACGATTACTTTCAATGCTGCCTCGTTAGAGCCCAGCGCAGGTGCGAATCCACCTTCGTCGCCAACAGTAGTGGCCAAGCCGCGATGATGCAAGATGGCCTTCAACGCGTGGAACACTTCTGCACCATAACGCAAAGCTTCACGGAAGCTAGGTGCGCCAACGGGAATAATCATAAATTCTTGAATGTCTGCGCCACCAGTGGCATGTGCGCCGCCGTTAATGATGTTCATCATCGGCACGGGCATTTCCATGCGCGCAGCGCCACCAAGGTAGCGATACAGTGGCAAGCCACTCTCTTCAGCAGCGGCACGTGCCACCGCCATTGACACCGCCAAAATAGCGTTAGCGCCCAAACGAGACTTGGTTTCCGTGCCATCCAAGTCAATCATGGTTTGGTCGATGAACGCTTGTTCAGCTGCATCCAAACCGATAATCGCTTCCGCGATTTCAGTGTTCACGTTCTCAACTGCTTTCAATACGCCCTTACCTAGGTAGCGTTTTTTATCGCCATCACGCAACTCGATAGCTTCCTTCTCGCCTGTAGAGGCGCCAGACGGCACAGCCGCACGGCCCATCACGCCCGATTCCAGCAATACATCAGCTTCTACAGTCGGGTTACCACGGGAATCCAAAATTTCACGGGCGATGACATCAACAATTGCACTCATTCTCTATTCCTTCTCTCACACACTTTTTAAGTTAACGTTCTCTTCAATAAAACCTTGCTGCTTCACCAAAGCATCAATCGCTTTGAGTGTCTGCAACATCTCTTGCAGATGTCCTAACGGAAATGCATTGGGACCATCCGACAATGCTTTTGCGGGATCAGGGTGCGTCTCCATGAACACACCTGCCACGCCTGCTGCCACTGCAGCACGCGCCAACACGGGCACGAACTCACGCTGTCCACCACTGGAGGTGCCTTGACCGCCTGGGAGTTGTACCGAGTGCGTGGCATCAAATACCACTGGACAGCGTGTGTTGCGCATCACTGCTAACGAGCGCATATCCGAAACCAGATTGTTGTAACCGAACGATGCGCCACGCTCGCACACCATGATGTTGTCTGCGCCGCTCACTTCGCGCGCTTTGTCAACCACATTCTTCATATCCCATGGGGAAAGGAACTGGCCTTTTTTGATATTCACTGGCTTGCCGGCTCTCGCGACAGCATGAATGAAATCGGTTTGGCGGCACAGGAAAGCAGGAGTTTGCAACACATCAACAACCGAAGAAACGGGATTGATTTCATCTTCCGAGTGAATATCGGTGAGCACAGGCACACCGATTTGCGCTTTCACTTTTTCTAAAATCTTCAGGCCTGCTTCCATTCCAAAACCTCGAAAAGTTTTGCCAGAGCTACGATTGGCTTTGTCGTAAGAAGATTTGTAGATGAACGGAATACCTAACTTCTGGCAAATTTCTTTCAATTGACCAGCAGTGTCAATCGCCATCTGTTCAGATTCAATCACACAAGGACCGGCGATCAAGAACAGCGGCTTATCTAAGCCGACATCGAAGTTGCATAGCTTCATAGGGTTTCCTTATGTGCCACGGCAGCTGTGACATAAGCCTCGAACAGAGGGTGACCGTCGCGCGGTGTAGAAGTGAACTCTGGGTGGAACTGCACGCCAACAAACCATGGGTGTTGGCTTTGTGGCAACTCCATCATTTCAGGTAAATCTTCAGATGGCGTACGCGCCGAGACAATCAAACCCGTCTTTTCTAAAGCTGGTACGAAATGATTATTCACTTCATAACGATGACGATGACGCTCATTCACCTCGTTGCCATAAATAGTTTGAGCCATGGTGTTGGGCTTGATTGGGCAACGTTGCGAACCTAAACGCATGGTGCCACCAATGTCAGAATCAGCACTCCGTTTAGCAACCTTACCGTCACGATCTAGCCACTCGGTAATGAGTGCAACCACGGGGTGCTCGGTCTCTAAATTAAACTCGGTACTGTTCGCATCCGCCATACCCGTTACGTGACGTGCATATTCGATGACGGCAAGCTGCATACCGAGACATATCCCCAAATAGGGAATTTTGTTCTCACGCGCATAACGAATCGCGGCGATTTTGCCTTCCGTACCACGCACACCGAAACCGCCAGGCACAAGAATCGCATCAAGGCTATTCAAACATTCCGTGCCTTCAGTCTCAATGACTTCAGAATCCAGATACTCGATGTTCACACGTGTGGAAGTATGAATACCGGCATGCCGCAGGGCCTCAATCAAAGACTTATAAGACTCGGTCAGATCGACATACTTTCCAACCATACCGATGGTGATCTGATGTGTTGGATTTTCCTGAGCCGTGATGAGATTATTCCAAACTGACAGATCAGCGGGGGGAGCATTCAAGGCCAACTCTTCGCAGATAATACGATCCAAACCTTGCGCATTCAACATTTGCGGCACTTTGTAGATGCTATCCACGTCCCACATCGAGATTACACTGTCTTCACGCACATTGGCAAACAGCGATATTTTGGCACGCTCATCATCGGGGATGCGACGATCCGCACGGCAAATCAACGCCGTTGGGAAAATTCCAATCTCACGCAATTTTTGCACACTATGCTGTGTTGGCTTGGTCTTCAATTCACCTGCAGTTGCTATATACGGAACAAGCGTCAAATGCACATACGCAACTTGGTTACGCCCCATGCGCAACCCCATTTGGCGTGCTGCCTCAAGGAAAGGTAACGACTCGATGTCACCCACGGTGCCACCAATCTCAACGATGGCTATGTCTGCCTTGCCATCTAACGAAGCGGCCGCACCACGTTCGACAAATGCTTGTATTTCATTGGTGATATGTGGAATCACTTGCACAGTCTTGCCTAGATATTCGCCGCGACGTTCCTTGCGGATAACGCTTTCGTATATCTGGCCAGTAGTGAAATTATTAGCTTTGCGCATCTTGGCGCTGATGAAGCGCTCGTAGTGCCCCAAATCCAAATCGGTCTCTGCGCCGTCTTCAGTGACGAAAACTTCTCCATGCTGAAAAGGACTCATCGTCCCAGGATCCACATTAATGTAGGGATCCAATTTGAGCATCGTGACTTTCAATCCGCGAGATTCCAAGATAGCCGCAAGTGAAGCGGCGGCGATGCCTTTTCCTAGAGAAGAGACCACGCCGCCGGTAATAAATATGTACTTTGTCATGGGGGACGATGATACCGTAAAAGCCAAGTTTGCTCAAAGGAAGTATTGAAATATAAAAGCAAAAACCCTCAAGTTATTCACTTGAGGGTTTAGCATTATAAGGAGTCTGACGATGACCTACTTTCACATGCGAGCTGCACACTATCATTGGCGCGAAGTCGTTTCACTGTCCTGTTC
>JAGVFD010000199.1 GCA_020057805.1 Sideroxydans sp.
CAGCTTGATGCCGCCGTTCTCCAAAGTCACCGCGATGTCCGTCGCACCTGCATCTAGGCTGTTTTCTAACAGTTCTTTGAGGGCAGAAGCAGGTCGTTCGATGACTTCGCCTGCGGCGATCTGGTTAATGAGGAGGTCGGGGAGAAGTTGGATTGAAGGCATATGTGGATTATAGCGGATGGCTTTGGCGCGCTTGCTTGCACCGTAGAAACTAAAGAAGGGCGATTAAGTCCGAAAGAAATATTTCGATACATCCACAAGGGGCAAGAGACTTAATTAGGCCTTCCCTAAGCTGCTAGCTGGGCAAGCCAATGAGCCGCGTCGGTGATTCTTATGCCATTTCTAAATTCTTCTTGGCGCAGGTTATAAACAATTTGAACTGCTTCAACATCTGGGAATTGTGCAGCGAACCGCATCAAAGCACGATGAGGGTTGTTGTCACTCAACTTACATTCAATCAATTGCTTTAATTCGTTTGACTCGCTGAATGCAAAATCGACCTCTGCATCATCCTTGGTGCGGATGTAATGCAGAGCGACCTCTCTGCCAGCGCTGTCTTGTAAGAAGTGCGCCTGTTTTAGCAACATACAAGCCACTGCATTTTCTAAGCGAATGCCTGCATCGCCACGCACCAAACCCGTATCGAAAAAATACACTTTGGGTGTTTGCAAAATAGCGCGCCCCACATTGCGATGCCAGGGTTGTACCGTGAAGACAATGAAGAGCGCCTGCAATATTTCCAAGTAGCGTTTTAAGGTGGCTGGCGCAACGGCTAAATCTCGCGCTATGGATGCCAAAGAGAGAGGCGACCCTACGCGTTCACGCAGCAACTCAACAAACAGTCGCATCGTATTGATCTCGTGCAACCGAGAAAACTCCAATACGTCCTCACGAATCAAGTCAGTGAAATACTGGGCGCGCCAACGATCCGCTTGAACAGCATCAATTGCCAAACAAGGTTCAGGAAATCCCCCGCGCTCCAACAAATGCTCGAGTGCATCTGCGGGTGAAACCTTTTGTTGCTCGCACCATTCCCTTACCGAAATAGGATGCAAGCGAAACGAAAAATATCTGCCTGCCAGCGAATCGCCAGATTGACGGAACGTATCCATACGCGCACTGCCCGTTACCAGCAATGCCTGTCCAGCGCGGCGACCATCCGCAACCCCTTTCAACCAAGCCTTCCAATTAGGCATCTTGTGAATTTCATCCATCACCAGCAATCCTGCCCGAGGATTCCAAGACTGGCGTTGCAATACCATGCGATCCGCCAATACGTCCCAATTCAAATACTGGGCGCGGTCGAACGACTGCATCAACTGCCTGCTCAAGGTAGTTTTGCCCACTTGGCGCGGGCCAGTCAGTACAACAACCTTGTTGGCAAGGTCGTTCAAGACGAGATGATCGAGGTAGCGTTCCATGGGTTAAGTGTAGCGCAATTGCAAAATAGTCGCGACTTTATTGAAGTGCAGTTTCAAAAGGTCGAATAAGCTAATCGTCATTCACAGCGTGAGCGCAACTTGCTTAAGGTGGATAAAGGGTGCGACATCATGTCGCATTCCATTCTGCGAAGAACGGATTTACATTGCGCATCGCCAAGTCAGCCAGCCAGTACGTCTCCTCCCAGAAATGCTGCTTTGTACGAATGCTGGCTTGGTACCTACCTATGCAAACTTACCCAAGTCGATCCTTCAACTCTAATCAATGAGTGATCGAACCACACTAATTTAAGTTCGAAATTATCAAGGGGGAGAAATGTTAGATAAATTTTTACGGTACGCCTTGTTCTTGTGTTTATTCATTGGATTCACGGGTATCGCGCAAGCTGAAATGACGCGCGAGGAATACGCCATAAAATTTCGGCGCAGTAGCTATACGGCATTGGGCTGGTACTACGGTTATTTGCATCGCATGGTGAAAGGCATTACCCCATACGATCAAGCTTTATTCCAAAGGGATGCAGAACGTGTCGCACTCTTGAGTAAGTTGCCGAAGGACGGATTCATTGCGGGAACAGAAGTAGGTGACACCAAAGCGAAGCCAGAGATTTGGACAAAACCCGCTTTGTTCAAAGAAGACAATGACAAGTTAGAAAATGAATCAGCCAAGCTTGCCGAGTTAGCCAAAGGCGGCGATTTTGAAGTCATCAAAGCGCAATTTAGCACCCTGCAAAAAACCTGCAAGACCTGTCACGATGACTTTGTGAAAAGAAAGTCCGAGTAGTCAGTTAGCAACGCACACAACATTTCCCACACAAGGGTGCGACAAATTGTCACGTGCGACATCATGTCGCATTCCCACAGTCTAACGATGGTCTTAACATGCGCCCCGATTTTGAAAATCAACATCAATTATTAGGGGAGTGTTATGAACAAAAAGCTCGTTACCATGGGCGCTGTGTCGCTCGTGTTGTCTATGCCTATTGCAGGTATATCTTATGCAGAAGAAGTACAACCTTCTGCGCCAGCCGCAACTTCCGATTCTGTAGCACCTGTTGAAGCTGTTGCCCCCTCGAATGAAGTGAAAAATGCTGAGGTGGGAAAATCGAACACTCACCAAATACTTGGTGATGTGGTGGTGAGTGCGTCCAAGATTGCACAGACGTCACTAGAAGCGCCCGCCAACGTCTCAGTTTTTACAGCAAGCAAAATTGAAAAAACAAATAGCCAACGTTTGGGAGATGTAGTGACAGCAAAAGTCCCAGGCTTGTATTTGCGCGGTGGTGCGGCGGGAAATGGGCGGCCTGGTGTCTCTTCATCAACTTCTATGCGTGGTCAAGGGGGCTTCCTGAACAAGATCGCAGTGATGGTGGATGGGCAGAATATGGTAGATGCCTACTCTGGGAATATCAATTGGGCGATGGTGACGATGGAGGATGTGGAAAGCATCGAAGTCCTGCCAGGTGTGGCTTCTTCTCTGTACGGTGGAAATGCCATGGCAGGCGTTATCAATGTGACGACCAAAGCACCCACCAAGAAAGAGATATTAATTAAGTCTGGCATGGGGTTTGGTGATTCGGCAGGCTCTTACGGGAACGCCTTGTACCGTAATAAATTCGAAAACGGCCTAGGTGTTGTGTTCGGAATGTCGCAAAAGAACCGTGATGGTTACGTGGCGGAATATGTATTGAAAGCACCTACGGGTACGCCCGCCGTTGGCGCAGTTGTGGTGAATGGCGCAGTGCCGAGCACCACGGCGACAGGCACGCCAAATTACATCGTAGGTGACAAAGGGCTGAATGGTTCATCCGAAAAAGGTATCCATGCCAAGTTGTATTACGACTTGACTCCAACTTCCAAAATCAATGCTGGCTTTGCGTACAACGATAACAAGTCGTTGCAAACGGTTTTTAATAATTACTTAACTAATGCGGCTACGGGTGCCTCGGTTCCTGTTGTTAATGCAGCTACTAATTTGGATTTGGGTGGAAAAGCCACAACCATCAAAGAGTCGGATTTTTTTGGCTCTGTACCGATGGGTAATACGACATTGAGATATTTCGCGGGTTACGAAGGCGAAGTGCTAGGCAATGCCAAATTGAATGTGAATGCGGGTAAGGTCGATAGAGATAGCTGGAATGCCTCTGCTGGGGCGGCAGCCACGTTTGCATCGGGTGCGGGTACGATGAGTTCCTCTCCTAACAGCACTATCAATGCAAGCGCTCAGTTGAGTTTACCTGTTGGGGAAAATCAATTTTTGATTGCAGGTGTTGCGAATGAGATTGGCACGCTAAACCAGAAAAAATACACGCTCTCAAATTGGCAGGACGCGAATTCCAAGATGGCTGTACTTGATCAGATTGATGCAAAGAGCACGACTAATTCGATATTCGTTCAAGATCAAATCGCCTTGATTGAAAATTTTACCCTGTATGTAGGCGGGCGATATGACTCATGGAAAGCAGGTGGAACAGGTAAGGTAATCACCGGCTCCTATCCTGGAACATTCAACTACGCAGATCGTAGTGATTCCGCATTCAGTCCTAAAGTGGCGGGCGTTTATCAATTCAGTGACCGCCTATCTTTGAAGAGCTCTTTGGGAACTGGTTTCCGCCCCCCCACCAACTATTACATGTTCGCAAACCCTACTTTTTCGGGTGGTGCACCAGGTACTGGCAAGATGATTTATTCCAATCCACTGTTGAAACCTGAAAAAAATACAGCCTTCGATTTGGGTACAGAGTATGTCTTTGCTGAAGGCGGCAATATCAAAGCGGCTTACTACATCACCAAGACAACGGACATGATTTATTCCGTGGTTGAAAAAGTGGCTACTTATACTGATCCGGTTATCAATAAGGTCATTGACTATAAATCGCAACAGCAGAATACAGGTGGCGCATTAGCTCGCGGCATTGAACTGTCTGGCGAATATCCCGTGCTGAGCTGGCTAACGATAAGTGGCAGCTATTCTTTTACCGACTCCAAAATCACCAGCGTCACCGATGCGACCAATGCTGGCTTGGTGGGTAAGCGCACCATCGTTGTTCCGAAGGACATGGCAACACTGGCGCTAGAGGCTAATAAAAATGACTGGTCTGGTGTGCTGTCGGCGCGTC
>JAGVFD010000175.1 GCA_020057805.1 Sideroxydans sp.
CGGCATGATGACTGCTCCAGCATGGGAGAGTTTGAGCATGTTTTCTAGGTGAATAGATGAGAACGGCATCTCGCGCGGGACGATGATGAGCGTGCGCTTTTCTTTGAGCATGACGTCAGCAGCGCGGGCGATGAGGTCGTCGCTGATGCCGCCCGCTATCTTTCCTAGTGTGCCCATGGTGCAAGGGCAAACCACCATCGCATCACCTGGGTTTGAACCAGAAGCCATGGGGGCATACCAGTCTTGAATGCCAAATATTTTGAGTTCGCCACTGAATTCGCCGATGCGTTCTTTGAACATTTGTTCGGCATCTTGAGGACGGGAGGGCAACACAAAATCTAATTCTTGTTTGGCCACCATTTGCGCGGCTTGGGTGTACACCAGATGTACCCGATGTCCGCTCTTCAATAGCGTTTCCAAGAGTCGCATGCCGTAGGGAAGGCCTGATGCGCCTGTGAGTGCTAACGTAATTGTTTTCATATAAAGACATTTTTCACGAAAGACACGAAAGACACGAAAGACACGAAAAAAATCATATCTTTGGTTAGGTGTCGTTCGTGCCTTTCGTGTTTTTCGTGGAAGAGGTGTTTGGAGGTGTTGCAATGAATTTCGCGGCGATTATGCCGTTCACGGTGCCGAATACCAAGGCGGCGGTGGCGAAGATGGGGATGAGATAGGCGATGCCGCTGTGTGGGATGAGCCACAAATAGACGACCATCATCTGGCCTGCGATGTGGGCGAAGGCGGCGAGGATGCTGTGCGTTACAGCGCCAAACCAGCGTTGGGGTAAGTGCATGCTTATCGCGAGCGCGGCAAGGCTGAACACAGCGCCGCTCAAGCTCAAGAAGAATCCTGGGGCGAGAAAGTTTCCAAACAACAAGCTGCCTGCGATGACACGCAGCAATGACACCCATGCTGCCATGCGCCAGCCGTAGCGTTGCAACACGATGAGGGTGACGATGTTAGCGAGTCCTGGCTTTACGCCGGGTAGGGGGGAGGGGATGGCGTTCTCTAATACCGTGAGCCCGAGTGCCACGGCGGCCATCTTGGCGACGTGGTGGTCTTCGGTGGTTGCGGTCAGCTTAATAGTTGAGGCTGTCATATTTTTTCTGGCTGCCGGTTAATTCCACACTCACTTGGTTGGGCAAGCAGATGGCGATTTCGCCTGCTTGTTGCAGCCAACCTTGACGCACGCAGTATTGTCTGGGGCTGGGGTCGCTGGTGATGCGTGCCCTGCCTTTTTCGATATTGATGATGCTGATGCCGAGTGGCCCAGGCACTTCAATTTGTATATCGCGTGATAGCGGTACTTCTTTGAAAATCTTGCCTGCGCTACGGATGATGGCGCGGTCGGCTTGTTCGCCATTCCATAATTTTAGTGTGATGAGCACGACACATAAAATGCCGAGCAGGAGTGTCAGCCAATCGCCTGCTTTAACGGATGAGCGAACAGCCTCATAGGAATTCACGATGGCGCACCAGCACTTGTTGCTGAGTATTGAAATGTGCCGCTAATCGTTCTGCAAGGTAAACCGAGCGATGTTGGCCGCCTGTACAGCCAATGGCGACGGTGAGATAGCTGCGATTGTCAGCGATGTAGCTAGGTAGCCAATTCTCGATGAAGGTGCGTACGTCATCGAACATTTTTTGCGCGAGGGGTGTTTGTTCAAGGAACTCAATCACTGGCGCATCACGTCCGGTAAGGGGGCGCAACAGCGGGTCGTAATGTGGGTTGGGTAAGCAACGTACATCGAACACCAAGTCTGCATCGAGTGGGATACCGTGTTTGAAGCCGAAGGATTCGAATAGTAGTGTGAGGCGTGCTCGGTCGAGACGAATGAAGGCTTTTACCCACGCACGCAAGGCGTTGGCGCCGAGTTCGGTGGTATCGATGTGATGCGCGATCTCGCTAATTTTGGTGAGCAATTCGCGCTCGTAAGAGACGCACTCGGGCAAGGTGCGAATGCCATCATTCAGTGGATGCGAACGGCGCGTTTCGGAAAAGCGTTTCACCAGTGTATCGGTGTGTGCATCGAGGAACAGCAGGTGTACGTCGAGGCCTTGTTGCTTCATCGACTCGATATGTTGTGGAAGCAGTTGCACGCTGCTCCCGCTGCGCACATCAATACTTACCGCCATACGTTTGTAGCCCGCTTGTTGCAGATTGTCGATGAGTGCGGTCAGCAGTTCGGCAGGTAGGTTGTCCACGCAGTAGAAGCCAGCATCTTCCAAGGTTTTCAGTGCGACGCTTTTACCTGAACCGGATAGTCCGCTGATGAGAAAAAGTTGCATACGATTAGGCGTAGTGAGGGGCGGCAAAACTCATATGCCGCTCCCATAAATTTGATGTTCTTGGCGCGTGATAAATTCTTGCATGGAGTCTATGCCGCGCTGCTGCAATACAAAATTGCGCGCGGCAGCTTCTACCAGCACCGCCAAGTTGCGCCCCGCCATTACGGGGATTTCAACCTTGTTGATATTCACGCCCATGATTTCTTCGTATCCCGATTGAGGTAGGCGATCGAGCTTGGACAAGTCATCTAACTGTGGGCGATACAAATGTACGATGAGCTTCAAGCTTTTTTTGCGACGCACCGCCGTTTCACCAAACATGGTGCGAATGTTGAGTACACCCAACCCGCGCACCTCTAAAAAATCGCGCAATAATTCAGGGCAGCGACCCTCCAGTGCTTCCGGTGAAATGCGATACAACTCAACCACATCGTCTGCGACTAAACCATTGCCACGTGTGATCAGCTCCAGTGCCAGCTCGCTTTTACCCACGCCGCTATCGCCCGTAATCATCACGCCCACGCCCAGTACATCAATAAATACACCGTGGCGGGTGGAAGAATCCGCGAGCGCTTTGGTGATGTAGTGACGCACCATCCACATCAAATGCACGCTGCCTAATGGCGAGCTAAATAACGGGGTCTGCGTGCGATTGGCAAAATCAATCAAGCCTTTGGGGATGTCGGCATCGCCCGCCACAATGAGGCAAGAGGCCTTACCTTTTTCCAGCAAGGTGAGCGCAGCGGAGAGGTCAGCAGGGGAGAGTGTGTGCAAATAATCCAACTCGGTGTTGCTCAACACCTGTACCCAATTGGGGTGAATCAAATTCATGTGGCCAATCAATCC
>JAGVFD010000122.1 GCA_020057805.1 Sideroxydans sp.
AGTGCCGCTGCAATGGGCTTGAATGGGCCACAGTAGGCTTACGAATAGTAGGCAGTGTGAAACCCGTGGGACTTTGGCTTGCATGATTTTCCTCCATGCGTTGTGCCAATTGTAATGCTGGCTTGCGACAAAACGAAGCTTCAGTGGGGACTAACTTTCAAGTTGGGTTGCAATTCAAACTTGAATAGATAGAGATGTCTTACTTGATTTCGTCCCAGTGCATACCCTCGGCATCGCAACGCAAAATGCGTGCAGAGCCGCTATCCCAATCGCCTAACACCCAACGTTCACATTCGCGTCCATCTACGACATGCAGGTGACGAGCGGGGCGGTGAGTGTGGCCGTGGATGAGGCGGGGATACAGGTATTTGCGCAGCAGAGTAGCCACTGCCTCGTTATTCACATCCATGATATCCATCGTTTTGATGCGTTTTGACTGTTCACTTTGCACACGCAATTTTTCGATTTGCGCTTTGCGTTGAGTGAGTGGTTGCGCCAAAAACTGTGTGCGCCATTCGGTGCCGCGCACCATGCTGCGGAATTGTTGGTAGCTCGCATCATCCGTGCACAGGGCATCGCCGTGAGTAATCAACGTGTACGTTCCATAAAGATTAAGCAGCGTAGGGTCCATCAGTAGCGAGGCGTTACAGGCGGCAGCCAGCTTAGCCTCCATCAAGAAATCACGGTTGCCATGCATGATGAAAATTTGCGTGTCGCGCATGCTCAAGTTGAACAGTGCCGTGCACATCGACGCATTAAATTCTTCGTCGAGATCATCGTCGCCCGCCCAATACTCAAACAGGTCGCCCAAGATATACAGCGCTTCGGCGTGGGGCGCGACATCGCGTAAAAATTGCGTGAACAACTCCGCACTGCGCGTGTGTTCGCGGCTCAAATGTAAGTCGGAAATGAATAGGGTGTGGGGCATAAATTAAAACAGCGCCGAAGCGCTGTTAGATTATTTTTGTACGATTTCTGCTTTGATGATGATGACGTCTTCTACAGGCACATCTTGGTGTCCGCTCTTGAAACCCGTTTTTACTTTTCCAATGGCATCGACCACTTCTTTGCCTTCAACCACTTTGCCGAATACGCAGTAGCCCCAGCCGTCTTGCCCTGGATAGTCGAGGAAGCTGTTGTTCTTGGTGTTGATGAAGAACTGTGCAGTCGCAGAGTGAGGGTCGCCCGTGCGTGCCATGGCAATGCTGTATTGCTCATTCTTCAAGCCATTCTTCGCTTCATTTTGAATGGCGGCGTTCACCGCTTTTTGTTTCATGCCAGGCTCAAAACCACCGCCTTGAATCATGAA
Organism: Sideroxydans sp.; assembly: GCA_020057805.1. Taxonomy (GTDB): domain Bacteria; phylum Pseudomonadota; class Gammaproteobacteria; order Burkholderiales; family Gallionellaceae; genus Sideroxyarcus. Next base: position 1,310 of record JAGVFD010000122.1, read on the forward strand.
ATTAGGAATGACGCGATGGAACACGACGTTGCTGTAGAAGCCCGCGTTCACATAGTCGAGAAAATTTTGGGTGGAGAGAGGAGCTTTTTCTGCATCCAGTTGTAGCGTGATGATGCCGTGGTTGGTGTGGAGTTTGACCATGCTTAAATTTCCTTTTTTAGTTGAGTGAGAAGCGGATTGGGCGGGCATTGCAAATGCAACAGCCAGCAAGAAAGCGAGAGTGATACGGATGAATTTCATTTATGCGGCTCCTTCGTAAATAATTTTCCAACGTCCTTCACGCTTCACCCAATACTGGCGTTTGTGCATGCGGTTGGATAGGTTGTTACTGCTGTAGTCCTGCTCAAAATTAACCACCACCAAACCTTCTTGGTTGGGATAGGGGAACACACTCAAATGCGTCAGCTGTACTTTAATCCAAGTCTTGGCTGAATTTACGAGGCGCTTTTGTTGTGCGAATTCGCTGAAAGAAGTTTTCCCTATGGAAAAATCTCGCGCGTAATGCTTGAGATAAGTTTCAGTATCTCGGCTTGCCCAATCTTTGCGCCACTGCTCAATCGCCGCTAACAATTCGCTGCGATTCACTTGGTCGTCAGCATCACTCCAACGCATCTGGTCGGCGATGATGATGGGCGTATTGCCGATTTGTAAATGGCGGCCTAATTGTTTGAGGTCGTTGTTGGCTAGCACCACGCAACCATTGCTGGCGCGCGGCGGGCGGCTATAGGTGTCGCTGGGCGTGCCATGCAACCAAATGCCTTTTCCATTGCGACCTTGGCGCGTATCCCACTCATTCGGGTAGTCCAAGGTGAACGCCTCGCTACCGTAGAAATCATCGAGCTGCTGCTTGTTCAAATGGCCATCAATAAAATAAACACCCAGCGGCGTTTTTTTGTCGCCCTCGACAATTTTATCCGTGCCTTTTTTGCCTACGCTGATGTAAAAGTCCGTCACATATTTAGGCTCGCCACGCACATTTTCAAACAGATACAGCGTGGCCTTGCTAGTGTCCACCACCACTGCATAACGTTGTGCCTCATTCATCTTCCACAGGTATTGAGGGATGCCCACAGGTTGCTGTTGTTGCACGCGTTGGAGTCGCGCATTGGCTTCGTCACGTAAATCTTGCAGCTGATCTTTGGGGGCGTTCGCCGCACTGCCAAAGCCTTTAATTTGCTGGGCGCGTGCCATCAGCAAATCGCCTTTGACGAGTTGGGCTAATTTGAAATTGGGGTGAGATTTGAGCAGTGCATCCACTTCGGTTAGTGCGACATCGAGGTGGTTATTGCGCACGGCCTGCAAACTTTTGGCGAGAGAGGCTTCCATCTCGCGTGAAGCAGGCTCTGCTAGCGCAGTGGAGGCGAAGCAGAGCCAGAGTAGGAGAGCATAAGGCGTTCGCGGCATCTAACTTATTTACCTGAACGCTCTTCCACGATTTGCCATTGCGTGCCGTGTTTTACCCACACCAAAGTTTTGTGGGAAGCGGATTTCAAATGACTAGCACGGTAGTTTTGATTGAAGCTGACACTGGCATTTTCTGTGTCACGCGCGTTCACGTTGATGCCGTTTAGTGTGACTTCAATAGACGCAGGTTTTGCGATACGTTCTTTACGTTGCGCTTCCCATGCTGCCCTATCCATGCCATCGGGTGTATTGAATTCGGGCGCATAGAATGAGAGGTATTTTGCACTGTCTTGTGCAGACCAAGCCGCCGCCCACTCGCGTGTGGCATTCAACACAGCATCGTTAGCGTCGCCGTTGTTAGCGCTGCTGGCGGGTGCGGTAGGTGTGACGGTTGCAACAGACGCAGCAGCCACCGGTGCGGCAGCCACGACAGTCGCTGCGGGTTTGGTGACACGTGCAGATTTGCCGAACAAGTCACGTATCAGCGCTAACTTGGTTTGTGTGCTGGCGTTGCTCTTATCCAATTGCAGCGCGCGGTCGTACGCTTGGCTAGCCATCTTGGCGTAGATGTCGCCCAAATTTTCGTGTGCGGTTGCATAGCTGGGATGAGTACGAATCGCCATTTCTAGTGCAACCTTGGCTTTGTCGTATTGACCTTGGCTGGCATACAGCACCGCGAGGTTGTTGTAAGGCTCCGGCAACTCGGGGTAATCATCGGTAAGCGCGGTAAAAATTTTAATGGCTTCGGCCGCATTACCTTGCTCGTTCACGATAAGGCCTTTGAGGAAACGTGCTTGGGCATCTTTGGGCTTGCTAGCGAGCACAGCGTTGACCTTTTCTAAAGCCTGCGCAGTTTGCCCTTGTTTGAGCAATTTATTCGCATCTTGAATGTCATCCGCACGACTGTTGGTGCTGCACGCAAGCAGTACACACAAGGCAGCCATTCCACTGAATTTATTTAGCATATTCATCGCCTAACGTTTTTTGAATTTGGAGGTGATGGTGTGACGACCATCGGCAGGGCGCGATTCTATCAAATATGACCCATTGTGAACGACTGAAACAGACAATCAGTGTTAATGGCGTTTCGGGTAAAATCCTCGCCCATTATTTGCCACCTTTAAGACCCATAAAATGAGCAGCAATCCAGTTTCTAACAACGCACCCAATAACGCCCCCGCCTCTAACTTCATTCGCACGATTATTGATGGCGATCTTGCTAGCGGCAAGCACAGCGCTATTCAGACGCGATTCCCGCCGGAGCCGAATGGTTACTTGCACGTGGGCCATGCAAAATCAATCTGCTTAAACTTCGGTCTTGCCAAGGACTACAACGGCCTGTGCAATCTGCGCTTCGATGACACGAATCCAGAAAAAGAAAGTGAAGAGTACGCGCTGTCCATTCAAGAAGACGTGCGCTGGTTAGGTTTTGAATGGAATGGTGAGGTACGTTGGGCGTCTGATTATTTTGATGCACTGTACGATTTTGCCGTGGAACTCATCAACAAAGGCCTGGCCTATGTGGATGACCTGACACCAGAACAGATGCGCGAATATCGCGGCACCTTGACGCAAGCAGGTAAGCACAGCCCTAACCGCGACCGTTCACCTGCCGAAAATTTAGATTTATTCTCACGCATGAAAGCGGGCGAATTCGCTGATGGCTCAATGGTGTTGCGTGCCAAAATCGACATGGCATCGCCCAATATGAACATGCGCGACCCCGCCATTTACCGCATCCGCCGTGCGCACCACATCCGCACCGGCGACAAGTGGTGTATCTACCCGATGTACGACTACACCCACTGTATCTCCGACGCGCTGGAAGGCATCACCCATTCCATCTGCACCTTGGAGTTTGAAGACCATCGTCCTTTGTATGACTGGGTGCTGGACAACATCACCATCCCCTGCCACCCGCGCCAATACGAGTTCTCTCGCCTTGAGTTGCACTACACCATCACTAGCAAACGTAAGCTACTGCAATTGGTGAACGAGAAAAAGGTGAGCGGCTGGGACGATCCGCGTAT
>JAGVFD010000072.1 GCA_020057805.1 Sideroxydans sp.
GTCGGGGGTAGCCCGACAGCTAGTCACTTTTTCTTGCTTCGCCAAAGAAAAAGTAACCAAAAAGAAGGCGACCCTGCTGTATCGCCCTTCGGGTTCCTTCGGTCGGACAATAAAATTGGGCGGCTGCGCAACTCGCACGATCCGCTACGCGGCCACGTGCTCAAACAGTGCTCGCCTTCTCCCCAATTTTATCGCCCGCCCTCAGCGCTACAGAAGGGAATGAAACTCAAAACCTGAAACCCAACCCGCGAGGCGGGCTTGCCCGCCTCGCCCAACAAAAAACAAAGTGCGCGCAGCGCACACAAAACCGGCATACCGCCTTTGACTTACCTTCCCCTGTGCACCGCCGAGTAGCGCAGGCTGGTCAGGGGATTTCGGCGAGGACTGTCTGAGCGCGTAGCGCGAGTTCCGCAGCCGCCTGACCAGCCGAGCAACGTAGGGAACCCCAAAGGGGCGGTGCACCGGGGTCGCCTTTTCTTCGGTTACCTTCTTTTGGCGAAGCAAAAGAAAGGAACTTGCTGTAGGGCAACCCCCGACGGTTTTCACCCACTCCTGCGCCCCAACAAACTCTCAAAAATACCTGCCATGAAACCCAATAACAACGGCGCACCAATAACGTCAAAACACCCGTCTTTATTGGCCTCCAGAGGAGGTTATTTACTACGCTTTATTTCCGCGCGGGCACAAAATCGTGCCCACCCTAACTTGGCTACGCGAGCTAAAACTTGGCGTTAATTAAAGGCAACCATGGGAAGCGTCCTTGCTCTATATTGTTTATCAGACCAATTTGGATACCAGTCAGATTCTCACAAGCATTGATAAGACCGATTTGAACACCCTTAACGTTACCCGCATAATTAAAAACCCCAATCTGCATACCTATTAGACTGCTGCTCTTTGGGGAGAGCCAATTGTTAAGTCCCGAAATTTGAACTCCCTTCATCGTGCCGTTTACCATACTTGCCGCTAATGAGACCTGAATGCCAACTGCATCATTTCGAACAAGGCTTGATATCCCAGCTATCTGTATGCCAGACAGATAATCTGCTTCATTACCAAGCCCTCCAATTTGTATTCCTTTCGTGGAAAATGAGTAGTTTGCCAACCCTGAAAGTTCGATGCCCGACAGATTGTCGGAGCTATTAACCCCAAGCCCAAGATCAATTCCAGAAACATCGGAGTTTTTTCCATACAACAGAGACACCCTCAACCCAGTAATATCTCTATCCTTTCCTACTAATTGCATCGGGCTGTATATGGACAACTGAAACGGAGACCATCCTTTACTGGCAGCCTCTACTTCACCCGCAGCGGCTTTGGAACTCCAGGACATTAACAAGAGTACGAGCACTAAAGTCGTCGTGGAAAAATTCTTCATGTCGATCCCCTAATATAGTTTCGCTAGCGAATCTTCACCGTCTCACAAACCACATCCCCATTCTGCCCTCGATTGCGCAACGCATGATCAATCAACACCAACGCCAACATCGCCTCGGCAATCGGCGTGGCGCGAATGCCAACACACGGATCATGACGACCTTCTGTAGAGACCTTTACCGCCTCACACGCTTTGTTGATGGAGTTACGTTCGATGCGAATGCTGGAAGTCGGTTTGATGGCGTATTGCGCGACGATGTCTTGACCTGTGGTGATGCCGCCCAAGATACCGCCTGCATTGTTGGAAGCAAAACCATTCGGCGTCATCTCATCGCCGTGCTCGCTACCACGCTGGGTGACACAATCGAAACCCGCGCCAATCTCCACGCCCTTCACCGCGTTGATGCCCATCAATGCATGTGCGATGTCGGCGTCGATACGATCGAACACCGGCTCGCCCCAACCTACAGGCACATTGGATGCAACGACGGCGAGCTTGGCACCGATGGAGTCGCCGCTCTTGCGAAGCGCATCCATGTAGTCTTCCAACTGCGCGACATAACTTGCGTCGGGCACGAAGAAGCTGTTGCCCTCCGCAGTCACGTCATCCCAACTCTTGAAGGGCACGACGATCTCACCGAGTTGTGCGAGGTAGCCACGCACGACCACACCGTATCTTTCGTGCAACCATTTCTTGGCGATGGCACCTGCGGCCACTCGCCCTGCGGTCTCGCGTGCTGAGGCACGTCCGCCGCCGCGATAGTCGCGGATGCCGTATTTCTGCCAATAAGTGTAGTCGGCATGACCGGGGCGGAAGCTGTCGGCGATGTTGCCGTAGTCTTTGCTACGCTGGTCTTCGTTGCGGATGAGCAATGCGATAGGTGTGCCGGTGGTCTTGCCTTCGAACACGCCGGAGAGGATCTCAACGGTGTCCGATTCGCGGCGCTGGGTAACGTGGCGCGATGTGCCGGGTTTGCGGCGGTCGAGGTCGAGTTGGATGTCGGCTTCGCTCAACTCCATGCCGGGTGGGCAGCCATCCACGATGCAACCGATTGCTGCGCCGTGTGATTCGCCGAAGGAGGTGACGGTGAAGAGTGTGCCGAATGTGTTTCCAGACATGGTGTCGTCTCGCTAAATTGATGGGGCGAGTTTAACATGGCAACTCAAACCCAACCCACCCCAACCCTCCCTTATCAGGGAGGGAGCCGAGCTGCTCCTCCCCTGACAAGGGGAGGTTGGGAGGGGTTGGTTTTACTGGAGAACACCAAATGAAAGCTATCGTCGCCACTGCCGCCGGAAGCGTTGATGTCATGCAACTGCGCGACATCCCCAAACCTGAATTGCCCTCACCCCACCATCTGCGCGTGAAGCTCGCCGCTGCGGGGGTGAATCCGGTGGATACCAAGTTACGCACCAAGCCTGCGTACCATCCCGATAAGTTACCCGCCATCCTCGGATGTGATGGCGCAGGTGTGGTGGAATCCATCGGTAGTGCGGTGACACGATTCAAGGTGGGTGATGCCGTGTTCTTCTGCAACGGCGGCTTGGGTGACGAGCCAGGCAACTATGCCGAGTACACCACCTTGCATGAGGATTTCTGCGCTGCTAAACCAACGAAACTTTCCATGCAAGAAACCGCCGCCTTGCCGCTGGTGTTCATCACCGCATGGGAATCTTTAGTGGAGCGTGCGAACCTACAAGCTGGGCAGACCATCCTCATCCATGCCGCAGCTGGGGGTGTCGGACAAATTGCAGTTCAACTCGCTCGCCACCTCGGCGCACGCGTCGCCGTGACAGTGAGCGACGACCACAAAGCCAACATCGCAAGCCAGCTGGGTGCGGAGAAGATCATCAACTACAGATCACAAGACTTCGTGCAAGAGACATTGGCTTGGACGGGCGGCAAAGGTGCGGACGTGGTGTACGACACGGTGGGTGGCGACACCTTCTTGAAGTCGCTTGATGCGACACGTATCGGCGGTAAGTTGGTGAGCATCCTCTCCACCCCATTGGATGGAATACAAGTGCAGAAAGCACGACTGCGCAACCTATCGCTCTGCTACGACCTGATGCTCACCCCACAGGCATTGGGCATGCATGACGAACGTATGCGACAGCGCAAGATTTTAGAACAGGTTGCGGTGATGGTTGATGCTGGGGAACTGAAGGTTCATGTCTCGCATAGTCTCCCGTTGGAACAAGTCGCTGAAGCACATAGACTCATCGAAGTCGGCGGAATGGTTGGCAAGATTGTTTTGTTGATGGAGTAACAAATACTTGTCCACGAAAGACACGAAAAGCACGAACGTAAGTCACGGTTTTTATTTCGTGATTTTCGTGTCTTTCGTGGACTAATGGTTTTGGGAATTTATCCAAACGATGCTTATTGACACCCACTGCCACTTAGACGCCGAAGAGTTCGGCGGCACACAAGCCGATGTCGTGCATGCGGCGCAAGCCGTTGGTGTAACGCGCATCGTTGTGCCATCGGTCGCGCGTGCCAATTTCGACATTATTCGCTCACTCTGTGAACAGCATGCGAATTGTTCGCCCGCTTACGGAATCCATCCGATGTACACCGACACCGCGATGCCTGATGACTTGCTCGTGTTGCGCGACTATCTGCAACAGCATCGCCCCATCGCGGTGGGTGAGATCGGCATGGATTTCTTCATCAACCATTACGATCAAGCACAGCAGGAATTCTTCTTTGTGGAGCAACTAAAGTTGGCGAGCGAGTTCGACCTACCTGTGTTGCTACACATCCGCAAAGCGACCGATACTATCTTGAAGAACTTGCGCCAGCACAAAGTACGGGGAGGCATCGCGCATGCTTTCAACGGCAGCCGGCAGCAAGCGGATGAGTTCATCAAACTAGGATTCAAACTGGGATTCGGCGGTGCGATGACTTATTCACGTGCCACCAAATTGCGCGAACTCGCGGCAACTTTGCCGTTGGAAAGTATTGTGCTGGAAACCGATGCGCCAGATATTGCGCCTGATTTTTTGCAACGCGGGCAGCCCAACAAGCCAGAGTACTTGCCGCGCATCGCGCAAACACTGGCGACCTTGCGCGGTATGACGATGGAAGAAATCGCCAGTGCAAGCGCACACAATGCACAGCAGGTGTTGCGCCTATAAATCTTGTAGGAGCTCGACTGAGCGTGTGGTGTTGGGGCTTTAGCCCCGTACAGCCACGGCCTACCCCTTGCGGGTATGTCGAGCGATGAATTTACTTAACTTCGTCCAACTCAACCCGATTGCGCTCTTTAGTTTTAGCACGATACAAGGCTTGATCAACGCGCTCGAAGAATGGATTTTCCGCTTCCCCCAGCCCGTATTCGCCCACACCCGCACTGATGGTGATTTTGAGGCCTTGGGGAAATTCTAAATTTTCAATCAGTATTTTGAAGCGAGTTGCAAAAACACCCGCCGCCTCCAATGTGGTGCTAGAAAGCAGCACTGCAAATTCCTCGCCGCCCCAGCGACACGCGGTATCGCTACTACGCGTGAAGCTATTGAGCTCCCCGCCCAACGCTCGCAATGCTGCATCGCCAGCTAGGTGTCCGTGCACATCGTTCACTTTTTTGAAGTGATCAACGTCAAAAATGACCAACGAGAAAGGCCCTGCTCGATAACGCCGCATGCGCTCAATCTCGGCCTGCAATTGCTGATGGAATAAACGACGGTTGCCCAGCCCCGTTAAATCATCCATCAACGTGAGTTGCTCAAAGCCTCTCGCGCGTTGCTCTAGCGAGGCGACCAAGGCTTGCAACTCGGCCGCTTGGTTTTGCATAATGTTGATCCACGAACCATAGGCGTAGCCAATCAGTTCGCTCTGTGTCACCAAGCCCACGACGCGCTGTTGCTCATCCACCACAATTACGTGGTGCATTTTGTTTTCACGCATCTGCACCAAAGCTTGTTGCAAAGAGCTGCTTAATGGGGTGGTCACCACAGGGCTCACCATGTAATGGGAGAGCGGATGCTGTGCACTTTTTTCTTGCGTCATCACACCAAACACTTGCTGTGGAGAAATGAGGCCAATGGCGCGCCCTGCTTCCACCACCACAATGGAGTCATCCCATTTGCGCAGGTGGTGCAGCACATCTTCCAAAATCCAATCTGCCGTGAACATCACGGGCATTTTGCGCGCGAAAATATCGCCCACCACGCGCCGCTCTAGCAGCACGGCGGGATCAATCGAATGCAAAATATCGTTGCTACTAATGAGACCAATTAAACGTGCTTGCTGATTCAGCACGCCCAAATAACGCTGACCACTTTGCTCAAGCAAATCGAGCGCGTGATTCACTTTGATGCTCTCTTCCAAGCAGGCAATTTTGCGCACGGGCGCATCACGCAGCAGGGCATGCACTGTGCCGCCTTCATGCATGAAAGCCAACAATTCATCAATGAAGAAAATAAAGTGCTGCGCATCTTCCTCAATGAGCAGACTGTTCACGCCTTGCGCATGCATTAATTCGGCAGCGGCGCGTACCGTCATCCCGAAATCGCCGCGCACAAGGGTGCGCTGCGCGATGCTGCCAATGGCGGGGAGGTAAAGAGCGTTCATGTTCTGTATAAATAGCTTCTTCAGAATTAATTGGAAGTGCGCTTGTGGTGGCGCATGTAGTTCGCCTGCGTTTTTTCATTCACGCGGGCGTGGTTGTCGTAGTTTCTCACCAGCTCAACCAAGGTATTCGATTCCGTTTTCGTCATCACTTTTGCGCGGTGCGCCTTCACGGTTTTAATTGAAATATCCAGCTGCTCGGCGATGGCTTGATTGGTCAACCCTTGCACCACCATCGCCCCCACTTGCAACTCACGCTTGCTTAAGCGCTCAAAACGCTGCGTTACCTGTTGCACGCTATTCAACAATCTAGCGTGATATACAAAAGCAGCTTCCAAGCTTTCTTGCAGACGCTTCAAGGTGAATGGCAGTGCAATGAAATCAAACATCCCAACACGCGCAAGTTGCTCTAATTCGCAACTCACTTGGGGTGCGCCGATTACTATTTTAGGAGTGTCGTGCAGCGCTTTAGAAAAATGCTGCACCTCAATGCGATGCAACGCGCTCACATTCAAAATAATGCAACAGGCACTGCCATCTGCGCAGGCGCTCGTTATTTGTTCATTGAACTCGGCTGAAAAATCTTGGGAATCGGAAAAACTGTGAACCTCAAATCCGACGTGTTGAGCTACACGAGAAATGGCATTCAAATTTGCCGTATCACTGTCTAACACCCACACCAACTTACTTTTACTATTTTGCATACGCTCCTACACCTAACTTCCTACTCGCTGCAATCAGCATTCTGCGTTGCCTCTATTGCCTGCGCGCATTCTAGTTGCTTCCCCTTATTGCCCCTATAGGACTATGGTCGCACAGGCCACCCCTCCCTCATTTAACACTTGTTAACCTTCGCCCAAAGTGCGCCCTACTTGGGTATCCTGCACCCCTTTTTCAGCGCACCTTCTCACTAGAAAGTATTTATGACCTCAACTCCTCCTCAATTCTCGCGCACCCATATTCTATTGGGCGATACAGGCATCGCCCAACTCCAAGGCATGCATATTTTTGTGGGAGGACTGGGCGGTGTAGTCTCCTATTGCGCGGAGGCACTAGCGCGTGCGGGGGTGGGACGGTTGACCCTGCTCGACCATGACGTGGTGTCCATCAGCAACATCAATCGCCAGTTGCCCGCTCTGCTATCTACGGTGGGGCAATCCAAAGGCGAGTTGATGCGCGCGCGCATTGCCGACATCAATCCTGATTGCCAAGTCACGCTGCTCAAAGAATTTCTGACCATCGACAACGTGAACGACCTAGTGCCTGCCGATGTAGATTACGTGATTGACTGCATTGATTCGATGTCTTGCAAAATTGCCTTGGTAGTGGAAAGCCATCAGCGCGGATTAAAGGTGGCATCAAGCATGGGCGCGGGCAATCGACGCGACCCCAGCCACATCAAAATCGCCGACATTAGCCAAACAGACATGTGCCCACTGGCCAAACAAATGCGCCAAAAATTGCGCAAACATCACGACCTGCACAAAGGCATCCTCACTGTATTTTCAGACGAGCATCCCAGTGCCCCCTTACCCCCCGAACCCACAGGGCGCGGGCGGCCGAGAGCGGTGAATGGCACGATTAGTTACATGCCGCCCCTGTTTGGGATGATGCTGGCGGGCGCGGTGTTGAAACGCTTGCTGGATGAGTGACGATTTTGCGAGTGAGCGTATGGAGCAAACCTAAAGTCCATCCACGAAATGCACGAAATAAAACCCTTCGCTGTTGAAAAATTAAAGCCGCTTGATCCGACAACGTGCTGAATTTTTTCGTGTCCTTTCGAGTATTTCGTGGACAAAGTTTTTGACCTTAAAGAATGCCTCGCAAAAGTAACGCCTACTTCAACCATCCCTTGCGATAAAAAACCAAGATGGGAATGCTGACGGTGAGTGCCATCAAGAGGAGCGAGAAAGGGTAGCCCATTTTCCACGCGAGCTCGGGCATGAATTGGAAGTTCATGCCGTAGATAGACGCAATTAAAGTGGGGGGCAGCAAGGCCACGGATACCACAGAGAATAGGCGCACGATACGGTTTTGGTTGATGTTGATAAAACCGACGGTGCTGGCCATCAAGAAGTTTATTTTGTCGAACAAAAACGCGGTGTGCCCATCTAGCGATTCAATGTCTTGCTGAATTTGTAGCACTTCCTCCATTTGTGCAGGCAACAAGCGCCTGCCACGAATGAGGAACGAGAGCGCACGACGGGTATCCATTACGTTGCGGCGAATGCGTCCATTCACATGCTCGGCTTCGGCAATTTCTGCGAGTGCAGCGCTAGCTTGCTTATCACTCAAGGTGGCGCCCAATACGCCTTGGCTCACCTTGCCCAAGTTTTCATACACGACTTCCAGCGTGTCGGCAGAGAACTCAACATCCATGCCGTATAGCTCCACCAACACATCGCGGCAATCTTCAAACGCCCCCGTTTCGCCATGCATGCGCATGCGCAATAAACGAAAAATCGGCAGGTCTTCTTCGTGAATGCTGATGAGCGTCTCCCCCTTTAACACAAAGGCCACCGCCACACTATGCGCATGACTTTCTTTTCCCGACAAGAAATCTGAACGCAGATGCAGCACGCTGTCTTCTTCATAAAAGCGCGCACTGGCTTCGATGTCACGTAAATGCGTGGGGCTGGGCAACGATAAGTGATAGCTCGAGGCGATCCATTCACGCTCTATTTCAGTGGCATCCACCATATCCAGCCAGGTCAATGCCGCTTGCGGCAGGTCATCACCCAGCGTAATGACACTGCGTTTGAGTCGTCCGTTGTGCAAAACAAAGGCATGCAGCATGAAAACTCCTTGCGTAAAAAGGCGGCTAGGTGACCGCGAACAATGTTGGCTATTTTATCCGCAACAGCGTCGGGGTCGAGAGATTAGAGGGCTTCAGGTAGAATGCCTGCCTTGAAATATACCCAGATAATTCATTAGAACTAACCCCTCCCAACCTCCCCTTGTCAGTGAAGGAGCAGGCTTCGCTCTCCCCCTGATAAGCTTGTCGAACGGAGGGAGATGGAGGGGGTTAGGTTTTAACGCCCCCTCTGGAAAAAAGGCAAATGGCATGAACGCACGCTTAAGAGAAATTCCCTACAACTACACTTCGTTTTCTGACCGCGAGATTGTGTTGCGTCTGCTCGGTGACGAAGCGTGGGACATCATCAACACTTTACGTGAAGAGCGCCGCACGGGCCGTTCCGCGCAAATGCTGTATGAAGTGCTGGGCGACATTTGGGTGCTCACCCGCAACCCTTATTTGGAAGACGATTTACTGTCTAATCGCAAACGTCGTCAGGCACTGATTGGCGCATTGCATCACCGCTTAAACGCCATTGAAGCGCGCCGCCAAGACAATGAAGTGGTGAAGCGCCTGCTGGAATTAACCAACGCGGCTGTCGATCGTTTTGCCGCTGACTTTGAAACGACTTTGCAGTTACGCAAACGTAGCTTGCGCGCCTTAAGCAAACTCACGCGCAAAGACAACATTCAATTCGATGGCCTAGCCCGTGTTTCGCATGTGACGGATGCCACCGACTGGCGCGTGGAATATCCCTTCGTGGTGCTGCACCCCGACACCGAAGCCGAAGTTGCACCACTAGTGCGTGCCTGTATCGACCTTGGGCTCACGCTGATTCCGCGCGGCGGCGGCACGGGTTACACCGGCGGCGCCATTCCGTTGGATAAATTTTCTGCGGTCATCAACACCGAAAAGTTAGATGCCATCTCAGCCATCGAGACCCTCACCTTGCCTGGCGCGAATCAACCTTACGCCACCATTCATTGCGGCGCAGGGGTAGTTACACGACGCGTGATGGAAGCGGCAGAAAATAAAGCGCTGGTATTCGCCGTCGATCCCACGTCAGCTGATGCCTCGTGCATCGGCGGCAACGTGGCGATGAATGCGGGCGGCAAGAAGGCCGTGTTATGGGGCACGGCACTGGATAATTTGGCTTCGTGGAAGATGGTCACCCCCGATGGTTTATGGATGGAGGTGGTACGCCTCAATCACAACTTCGGCAAAATTCACGATGTTGAAAGCGCGCAGTTCCGCATCACGCGCTACCAAGAAAATGCCAAGACGGTCATTGGCGAACCTGAAATTTTAACTATCCCCGGCGGCGCTTTCCGCAAGGCAGGGCTAGGCAAAGACGTGACCGATAAATTCTTATCGGGGCTGCCTGGCATTCAAAAAGAAGGCTGCGACGGCATCATCACTTCGGCGCGTTTCATCCTGCATCGCGAACATCAATTCACGCGCACCGTGTGTTTGGAATTTTTCGGTCA
>JAGVFD010000022.1 GCA_020057805.1 Sideroxydans sp.
CCGGCTGCGGTTGCGGCCAGCCCATGCCGCGCGGCATACAGTAACCGCCTTTTTTCTCCACATTGCCCGTCATGATGGACAACATCATGCAAGACTTTTCGTTATAAGAGCCATACAAGTGCTTAGCCGGGCCACGATAGGTGTAGGTCGTCGCAGGTTTTGTAGTAGCAAACTCACGAGCAATACGTTCGATGGTTTCAACTGGCACACCTGAAAGTTTCGATGCCCACTCTGGTGTGAACTGCTTGTAATGCTTCTTCAACTCAGCGGTTGATACATTGCACCAAGTATCAATGAAGTCTGTGTCCTGCAAATCCTCACGCAGAATCACATGGCCTATCGCCAGTGCTACCGCACCATCCGTACCCGGCAATACTGGGATCCATTCATCTGAACGACCAGCCGTGTTGGACAGACGCACATCGAACGTCACTAGCTTGGCATTATTTTCCGCCACACCTTCGGTAATACGTTGCGAATAGGGATTGTGGAAATACGCCGCCTCCAGAATATTGGAACCAAAGTTCAGAATGTATTTGGCATTGGCAAAATCCGGCGTTTCGATGTCCGGCCCCCAAGTCGGCTCCATACCGATTTTCTTAGAAGATTCACATACCGATGTATGGTTGATAACGGTAGCCGAACCTAGTGTGTTCATGAAACGGTCAATTACACCGCCGCTACGGTTACGCCCGTACTTCAGGGAAATTGAATTCGGGTCTTTTTTCAGGGCTGCATCCAATTTCTCGGCAAGTTCCGTCAATGCTTCATCCCATGAAATCCGCTTCCACTTACCCTCACCACGCGCACCAACACGCTTCAGTGGGTAAAGAATACGATCTGGATCATAGGTGTACCACATGCCAGAGTTACCCTTGGCACATAGACGACCGCGCGTCGAAACATGCTCAGGATTACCCTCCAGCTTGACGATGCGCCCATCTTCAACATAGGCAATAGCGCCGTCCTGAATATTGCAAACGTGACAATTGATTGGAATAGCTTGACGCTCTATCATGGTGACTGGGCCAATATCTTTACCACCCAGTTCGTTTTCCATTGCATTCAGTATGCTGGGCGCTGCAGCTGCCGCAGCAGTTGCACCCGCACTGACTTTTAGGAATGTTCTGCGATCCATTTCAAACATATCAATCTCCCTGAATTAGAAGTAGGTTTGGACGACTTGTCCGCCGATCAGGATGGAATAGCGCAATGCCAAACCACCAACCAACAACAACGCCCCAGCCAGCATCATGCCGCCTTGCTGTTTACCCGCATTGGTGAGCAGTACGCCAATGGGAGCCACCGTACCCAACAATATTCCCAAACCGATGAAAATCATCCCTAAACTGCCGCTAGTCATAAGCATGAAGGTCAACTCAGAAGCAGAACCACCGTAGGCAGTCGTCCCCAGCAAAGAAACCAGCATTGCCACGACCGCACCGCCTGTCCACAACATGATTCTGCGCAACATTACCAACAACTTTTCACCTTTAGCAATGAAGGTGGTCAACGCAGCCGCAGAAAGCAATGAAAGCGCAACGAACAGCACCGGCATCAATGGCGTGTTCCAAATCGGTCGATTCTGGTGGGCACTCAAGTCAAAGCCTGTGTAAATCGGCAAGCCCAAACCAATCAATGCGCCAATCACGGCCAATTTTTTCGCCAGCACCTCATTTTGCTTCTTGTGGATTACATAGAAATAGGCGATCGACACCAGACCAAATGAGATCAGCGCCAAACTTCCCCACGCCAGTGGAGACGTGAAACTCAAATAGCCCGGGTTGACCATATTGAGAAAACGCAACGGCTGGCTCAAATCGCCGATTAGCAAAATGCCGCTCACCGCCAGCAAGCCGAATGAGATATTATCCGCAGACTGACGAATCTCCTTGAACTCATCC
Source organism: Sideroxydans sp. (assembly GCA_020057805.1). GTDB lineage: Bacteria > Pseudomonadota > Gammaproteobacteria > Burkholderiales > Gallionellaceae > Sideroxyarcus. Next base: position 1,905 of record JAGVFD010000022.1, read on the forward strand.
CGATACCAAGACAGAGTCGAAAAGAAGAACATCGCCGCAGAAATGCCAATCAGAAAGAAGTAAATTGCATATGCCCCTGACCAAGGCATCAGATGAAAAGCGTTCCAGTCACCCATGTTGCTCCCCTTTAACTGTGATTGTTGAGATAGACGTTCCGCTCAAGCTCCACCACGCTTTGCGGATCGTAAATCTTGCGACCGATCTCGGTATGAGCGCGGTCAGCCCCGATATAGAACACGTGCGGCTTGGTACCTTCTTCTGGACGCAATACCTGGGTTGGCAGGGTGCTGACCAAATAGGACACTTCACTGGTCGGATCATTCAAGTCACCGAAGATACGCGAACGACCCACACAAGTTTGCACGCAAGCCGGCACCAAATTCTGAGTCACACGGTGATGACAGAAAGTGCACTTGTCCACCACACGAGTGATGTCGGTATAAGTACGGTGTTTGGGCAACATGAAGCGAGCGTTATAGGGGCAGGAAACCATACAAGCTTTGCAGCCGATACAGCGGTCATAGTGTTGAAGCACGAAACCGCCATCCTCCACCTTGTAGGTTGCTTCAACCGGACATGCACGCACACAAGGAGGGTCATCGCATTGGTTACACAACCTAGGCAGGAACATCTTGCGCACAGTTGGGAATTTCCCGATTACTTTATAAGGCACCCAAGTACGGAACACACCAAGTGGCACATCGAATTCTGCCTTGCACGCAGTCATACAGGCATCGCAGCCAATACAACGACGCAAGTCAATGACCATGGCATAACGTTTCAAGCCCGGCTTTCCTCTTGTTTCTATTGCTGAAAGACGTAATTCACTCATCTAACTCTCCCAAAAAGACAGATCGAACAAGCCCAAAACACCAGGGCTCCGCCTACAACCAAGTCGAGCAATTTGCCGACTTCAGTACTTACACGAGAGCTATACAGCAGAATCCGTGCCACAGCCTTGTCCATTGTGATGACAAGCTAAATTGTGAATTGGTAAACCGATTACCGCCTCCCACACTCTAAAACGGTAACATCATGCATTACCGTTTGGTAGCGCTCATCTTGATAACGCTATATCACAGCGCCTTTATGCTTCTCGGCAGCCTGCGCCCTATCAACAAAGTAGATGGTATAGTTATTGCAAGCCATATATTTCAAACAACGACTGATATCCAATCCATGAACGACGAGCAACTATTACGTTACAGCAGGCACATTCTGTTGGAAGAAATTGGCATTGATGGCCAACAACGATTGCTGGAATCCAAGGTACTGATTATCGGACTGGGCGGATTAGGATCACCTGCCGCACTTTACTTGGCTGCCAGCGGTGTTGGTCACCTCACGCTATGTGATCACGACACGGTGGACTTCAGCAATCTGCAGCGTCAGATCATTCATCGCACCACCTCGGTCGGCCAGCCCAAAGTGATTTCTGCCCGCAACACCTTGCTGGAAATCAATCCTGAAATCGAATATGTCGCCTTGCAACACCGTGCAGATGAAGCGCAG
>JAGVFD010000118.1 GCA_020057805.1 Sideroxydans sp.
AATGATCCAATACGCGCACGTCCACCAAGGCAAGGGACTGCTTCAAAGCAACTGTCAATAACTCATCTGAATTACTAGGTTCAGCCACCCCAGACGGATGGTTGTGCGCGAAAAGAACGGCTGCCGCATTGTGATGCAACGCCCGTTTCACAACTTCACGTGGGTAGACGCTAGTTTGGGTTAGCGTGCCGTGGAACAACTCTTCGCTGGCAATCACACGATGTTGCGCATCCAGAAAAAGCATCACGAAGACTTCTTGAGGGCGTCCGCGCAACAATAATCGCAAATAATCACGCACAGCTCGGGGAGAGTTAAGGGCATCACCCGCTTGCATTTCTTCTTGCAACGCTCGACGTGACATTTCCATCACCGCCTGCAACTGCACGTACTTGGCTTGGCCCATGCCATGCGTTTGGCAAAAATCTTTTTCTTGTGTCGCAAACAACTGCGTCAAATTACCGAAGCGAGTGAGCAAATCTCGCGCCAAATCCACCGCGCTTTTACCCACCACACCTGTGCGCAAGAAAATAGCCAATAGTTCAGCATCTGATAAAGCACTTGCCCCGCGCGCCAATAATTTTTCTCTAGGGCGTTCACCGATAGGCCAATTTAGGATGCTCATTTCACACCTCCTGATGGATGCAACTAATGTTGATATTTGCGCACAAGCCCAATTAAGACACCGAAAATCTCTAACGTACCTTCAGGACGAATCACGGGATAAGCCTGATTTTCTGGGCGCAAGATAAATTTCCCACGTTCTTTATCTAACGTTTTCAACGTGAACTCACCATCCACAATTGCCACCACGATGTCACCAACGTTAGCTAAATTTCGCTTTTCAATCACCGCCACATCTCCATCGTGGATGCCTGCCCCCAGCATGGAGTCCCCCTTTACAGGAATCAGCGTCGTTTTGGAGGGGGTATCAATCAACATGTCGTCAATCACGAAATAATCTCCGTGCGTGTCATTGACCATCACAGGCATTCCCGCCGGCACCGATGCGTCCGACATGGGGCGCGCAAAAAATTGGTGTGTCGGTATCCACATACCATCTGGTGTGCGCTCAAGAAAGCCCGCTTCGCCCAATCTATCTAATATAGCTTTGACCCAAGATTTAGAGGCAATGCCGAATACTTCACACAGCGCGGCATAAGAAGGGATGCTTTTCCAGTTAGCGTAATAGTCTTGCAGCTTGGCAAGATATTCAGCATCTCTTGAATTAGCGGGATTGGATTCAGCCATGACAACTCCTTTACAGAACGAACGTGCTGCTCATCCTAAAGAACGAACGTTCTGATGTCAACTCGATAGGCAATAAAAAACCCGTCACAGCGGACGGGCTTTTTATTGGGTGACGCTAAACTTACTTGCCTTTAGCCGCCATCAACGCTTCGTACTTGGCTTGCAACTGCGCATTGCTCTCGACGTTCGCATCATCTTTAGGGATGCAATCGACTGGGCAGACTTCCACACATTGTGGCGTGTCGTAGTGACCTACGCACTCGGTGCATTTTTTAGGGTCGATGATGTAAATCGTATCGCCCTGTGAGATCGCGTCGTTAGGACATTCTGGTTCGCAAACATCGCAGTTGATACATTCGTCGGTGATAAGCAATGACATTGTTACTCTCCTTTAGTTAATCTTTTTGCAATCAATTTTGTCTCGACCGAGGGTGAAACGAATTTACTGACATCACCACCAAAGCGCGCGATCTCGCGCACGATACTGGCTGAAATAAATGTATAGCGCTCGGCAGGGGTGAGGAATATCGTCTCCACATCGGGATGCAAATTGCGGTTCATGCCTGCCATCTGAAATTCAAATTCAAAGTCCGACACCGCGCGCAATCCACGCAACACGACGCGCGCATCTTTGGATTTGACGTAGTTCATCAACAGCTCGTTGAATCCCTCGACTTTGACGTTGGGATATTCCGCGAACACTTCTTGCGCCATCGCCACCCGCTCTTCCAAGCTGAACAAGGTCGCCGCACGACTGGCCGCTACGGCCACGATGACCTCACCGAACAATCCAGCGGCACGACGCACAACGTCTTCATGCCCGCGCGTGATGGGATCGAAGGTACCTGGATAGACAACTCTTATCATGCTCGCCTTATCAATTGATGGTGCACTGCACCGGCCTTACCTTGTTTCAACACAACCCATTCAGCGCCTGCATCGAAAGCACTGCCACTTTCCACATAGATGACGCCATTAGTAGTCAGCTTGTTTGCCAATCTCGGCAACAGTTGCGGCAAGAAGTCGCTTTGGAACGGGGGGTCTAGGAAGATGACATCGAATGCCATGTTCTCTTGGGAGGCGAATTTTAGCCCATCATCACAACGTAAGGCTATATTAGACAAGCCTAATTTTTTGGCATTGTCCTGCAAAGCCTTGTACACGGCACGGTTGGATTCAACCATCACCACCTGCGCAGCCTCGCGCGAAGCCGCCTCGAAACCCAGCGCCCCACTCCCCGAAAACAAGTCGAGACAGCGCTTCCCATACAAGGTCTGCCCCAGCCAGTTGAACAGCGTCTCACGCACACGGTCGGGCGTGGGACGCAATCCTTCAGCATCGGGGAAAGTGATGATGCGGCTACGGTGAGTGCCGCCAATGATGCGTACCTTATTAATTTGTCTTCTCCGCTTCAGGTGCGCCGACGATGATGGTGGCCATCGCTTTCGGATCGATGCGACGCTTGAACGCATCGTGTATCTGTTTGGTGGTGACGGCATCCACTTGCTGGGTGAATTCATCCAGATAGGTCAGCGGCATGTGGTAGAAACCGATGACGCTCAAGTAATCCAATATCTTCCTGTTGCTGTCGATGCGTAGCGGGAAGCCGCCGATGATGTTGTCCTTGGCGGCTTGCAACTCTTTCTCAGTGACGCCTTTTGCGACGAAGGTATCCAAGGTCTGGCGCACCACCTTCAACGCTTCATCTGCTTGTTCTTTCTTGGTCTGCAAACCGATCTGGAACGCGCCCGGTTGCTGCATCGGCATGAAGTAGCTGTAGACGCTGTAAGCCATGCCGCGTTTTTCGCGCACCTCGTTCATCAAACGCGACACGAAACCGCCACCGCCCAAGATGTAATTGCCAACATACAGCGTAAAGTAGTCCGCGTCGTTACGTGCGATGCCGGGAGTACCGACGAGGATGTGGCTCTGGCTGGCGGGATGGGCGATGCGTTGTTCACTCGCCGCGATCTTGGCGTTGACCGCTGGCAAGGTGGTGACCGAACCACCTTGCGGCAGATTGGCAGTGAGCTGCTGTGCGATGGCTTCCGCTTGCTTCCTAGTCACATCGCCCATCAAGGCGACGACCGCATTCTTGGCGTTGTAATGCGCACGGTAGAAAGCTTCCAGGTCAGCACGCTGTATCTTTTCGACATCCGCCACCTCGGTCTGCCAACCGTATGGATGGTTACCGAATACGGCTTTGCCGAACGCTTTTTCGGACAGATGCTCAGGCTTGGTCTCTGCTTCTTTCAAACCTGCGATGAGGCTGGCTTTGTTACGCGCCAGCACGGCTTCAGGGAAAACGGGTTGCTGCAATACGCGAGCAACGATATCGAGTGCAGCATCTCGCTCGGCTACGCTGCTCAATGTGCGCAAGGAGATAGAAGCTCTATCCGCATCGAAGCTGCCACCCAACTGAGCACCGATGTCCGCCATCTTGCGCGAGATGTCGTCTTCACTCAGTCCTTGTGCTCCCGCATCGAGCAGACCGTGCGTCATGCCTGCCACACCTAGCTTGCCCGCTGCATCGTAGGCATCGCCCGCTGCGAAGTTGACGGCCAAATCCAACATCGGCAGGTCGTGATTCTCAACAAAGTAAACCTGCGCACCGCTGGGTGCTTGCCAGTGCTGGATCTTGGGCGTGGCGTAGGCGCTGCTCGCCACACAGCACAACGCGAAGATTGAAAACAGCATCAAGGCACCGTTCGCCCTGAGCCTGTCGAAGGGCCATTCATGGTTCGACAAGCTCACCACGAACGGCTTGATATTTCCGCTAACGCTCTTAGTGCGCATGTGCGCCTCCCTTTACCTGCTTGTTCTTTTCGGTTAGCGGTTGCGGGTCGAGCACCGCCACGGTCAGATGGTCGTCCATCAACATCTCACGCGCCACGTCTTGTACTTGTTGCGCCGTCACCGCTTGCAATTTCTTCAACATGACGGGAATCGCTTGATGACCAAGGCCGATGCTTTCCATCTGGCCAATCTGCATGGCTTGGTAGAACACGGAATCCAATTTGTAAACTTCTGATGCGGTGACTTGAGCGCGCACACGCTTCAACTCTTCCTCACTCACTCCGTCACGCACCACGGTTTGCAACTGTTCACGGATAGCCGCTTCCAATTCCGCGATGGTCTTACCTGAAGCCGGCGTGCCTTCGATGGTGAACTGCGAAGGACCGCGCGAAGTGCTGTCGTAACCTGCACCGACACTGATCGCCACTTGCTGGTCGCGCACCAATGCTTTGTTCAAGCGTGCGGATTCGCTTCCATCCAACACGCCTGCCAATACGGACAAGGCATACGGTTTCCAATCCTTCTCCACATCGTGCATGGTGGGCGCGTGATACGCCATGATGAGGTAGGGCAACTCGGCTGGCGCTTTGACGACGATACGCTTGATGCCCAGCTGTGGCTGCTCCCCCATCTCTTTACGTTTCGGCAACTTCGCTTTGGGTATCTTGCCGTAGTGCTTTTGCGCTAGTGCGAATACCTCGGACGCCTTCACATCCCCTGCGATGACCAACGTGGCGTTGTTGGGTGCGTACCAAGTCTTGTACCAATCCTGCGCATCGAGGTAGCTCATGTTCTCCAGATCGTTCATCCAA
>JAGVFD010000121.1 GCA_020057805.1 Sideroxydans sp.
AACAAATAGACATCAATACCCATGGTTAGCAAAGTCACCGCTTCAGATGTTCCAGCCGCGAGCGCGATCAATTCGCGACTCGTTGGTGCCAGCTATTGCGATTGCTACGCGATCACCGTTCCCAACGACGGGCAAAGTGCGCTAGGCTATTTCCTGACCGCCGTTTCGAAGACACCCGCTTGGGTCAATTCGCTCATGACGTTACGCAACAAGACTGTTTCGCTGTTTGGCTTGAAAGATCTCGGGGGAATGGGGGATTTTAATTCTGCAAAACCAGATACTGACTATCTACCGGGTGATCGCGTTGGCATATTCACACTCATCTCGAACACACCTGATGAAGTCTTATTGGGCGACAGCGACAAGCATCTGGATGTCGTGCTTTCTATCTACAAGACGAATCAAGATAGTGATTGCTCTATCGTGGTAACGACGGTCGTCCACACGCACAATTTACTTGGAAAAGCATACATGCTGCCCGTCACACCGCTGTACAAGATCATCGCCCCTGCAGTGCTCGCACGAGTGATCTCATAAGTTTTTTAAGAAGGTGAAGCTGGCCGGTAAGCCGGGTTCTGTCGTGGACAGTCATTCCTCTAGGCGTTTCGTTACCTGACGCTCAAGCAACCTACCCGCAAGCGACGCGAGCCGCGCCAAAGCTTGCCTATTTGGTCTTGCTCCAGATGGGGTTTACCCTGCCACGGATGTTGCCACCCGCGCGGTGAGCTCTTACCTCGCCGTTTCGCCCTTACCTGATCCGACTTCTTCTCTTGCGAAAATAATCGGCCATCGGCGGTTTGTTTTCTGTGGCACTTTCCATCGCCTCACGGCGTCCGGTCGTTAACCGGCATCTTGCTCTATGGAGCCCGGACTTTCCTCTCCGCCCTTGCGGACGCAGCGACTGTCTAGCCAGCTTCGTTGCGGAGTTTAACATGCAGGGTGGAACTACTCGTCCGTCATTGCCGAACTTAAGGAATACGAGATGCTCTGGTGAGCAATACGTTAGGCTTCTCCAACTTGCACGCTGATGCCCAGCTCTTTCCATTGCGCGGCTTCTTCTTGCAAAGCGGTTTCGCTCAAGAGGTTTTGCGTCAGCCAACCGGGTTGGACTGAAAGGTGAAATTTTGTGCCACTGAAACGACCTTGCATTTTGGGCAGTTGAACGCCGCTACGATTACGACAAAACAAGGTCGCCAAGCGTAAGGCCATGACTAAAGCCTGATCTTTTGGGTCGCGTAGTTGAGTACGCAGTTTTTCTAATCTGCCGCGATGTGCCAAGGTAAGAAAACTTAACAGCGTTTGTTCTTTTTTAGAGAAGCCAGGCATGTCGGCATTGGCGAGGATGTACGACGTGTGTTTGTGGTAACCGCTGTGTGCGACGCTAATGCCGATTTCGTGTAGCTGCGCCGCCCATTTCAAATAACGTAAAGTCGACTCATCCAACGCCTCGCCCAAAAATTGTTGGGCGAGTGCGGCGCATAAATCGGCGACACGTTTAGCTTGCTTGGGTGCAACGTGATAGCGGCGCATGAATTGCTGCACGCTGGCTTCGCGCATGTCGTTGTGGGTGAAACGACCGTGCAAATCGTACAACACGCCTTCACGCAATGCGCCCATTGCGGGCTGCATACGCTCAATGCCCAGCTCACAAAAGGCGGCATACATGATGGCAAATCCGCCTGGCAACACGGCGATGCGGTCGGGCTTTAAGCCTAGTAGTTCGAGTTTGTTGACATCGCCTACTTTGAGCAGATGCGCGCGCAATTTTTCTAGCCCGTCACGCGTGATGCCGCCATCGCTAAATTTGTTTTGCTCCAGAATATCGCAGATAACGCGCGCACTTCCAGACGACCCCATCGCGACATCCCATTGCCCTTGCGCGTAATCCGCGACGATGGTTTGTAATTCATTACGCGCGGCAATTTCGGCTTGTTTCAAATTGGCTTTGGTCATCTTCCCATCAGCAAAATAGCGCGTGCTAAAACTGACGCAGCCCATGTAGAGGCTTTCTAAATGCACAGGGACAAGGCCGCTTCCGATAATGAATTCCGTCGAGCCACCACCGATGTCCATCACCATACGGCGCTCTTCGCTATGCGGTAGTCCTTGTGCGACGCCCATGTAGATGAGGCGCGCTTCTTCGCGCCCCGCAATCACTTCGATAGGAAAGCCCAGTGCGGCTTCAGCTTGTTTGAGGAATTCGGGCGCATTTTTGGCGACGCGCAAAGAGTTGGTGCCGACCGCACGCACCGCTTCGGGTGGCAGGCCACGCAAGCGCTCTCCAAATTTTTGGAGGCAAACAAGGCCGCGTTGTTGAGCAGCTTGATCTAGATGCTTATTCTCATCCAATCCAGCGGCAAGTCTGACAGCCTCACGCAGACCGTCGAGCATATAGAGCTGATCATCCACCACCCGCGCAATTTGCAGTCGGAAACTATTCGACCCCAAATCTATTGCCGCGAGGAGTGGCTGTTGTTGCACGATTGGATTAACCCGGTTTTAATTTGAAGACGAGGCAAGGCGGCAACGAGCGAACGACGCAGGCAGTACAACTAGGAATGAGCGAGGAAGCCAACACAGTATCGTCGATAAATGGAGAGGTTATAGCTGAACTTCGCGCTCGATCTCTTCCACGGTCACATGGCGCACATCGCGGCCTTTAACCATGTAGACCACGTATTCCGACATATTTTTAGCGTGGTCGCCAATCCGTTCGATAGCTTTTGCGACAAACAGAATTTCCAGCGAGGTGGAGATAGTGCGTGGGTCTTCCATCATAAATGTGATGAGGTAACGCATGATGGCGCGGAATTCTTCATCCACTAGCTCATCCTGACGTACCACTTGCGCAGCCACGCTCAAATCCAAACGCGCGAACGAGTCTAGCGATTTACGCAACATGTCCAGCGCAATGTCGGCGGCATGTTTAATTTCGGTGTAGCGAGGAATATGGAAGCGTTCTTTTTGCGACAACAACTTTGCCATGCGTGCGATTTTTTCTGCTTCGTCGCCAATGCGCTCTAAATCCGTAATGGTCTTGATGACGGTCATCACCATGCGCAAGTCCCCAGCGGCAGGCTGACGACGCACCAAAATGCGATTGCAACTTTCGTCGATCTCGACTTCCATCGAATTTACTTGGTGATCATTTTCAATCACGCGATTCATCAGCGCCACATCACCTGTAATGAGCGATTCGACAGCCTGCTTAATTTGGCTCTCCACCAGCCCACCCATCTGCAACACACGTGCGCGTACCGCTTCTAGTTCGGTGTCAAATTGTTTGGAGGTATGTTCGCTACTGACCATGGTGATTCCTTAATGTTGTGCCAAATTGGAGATGCTACCAACTCGTGATTAAATTTTTGTTACGGAATGTCATGCCGTGAGCGTCTTCACGCCATTCGGCGTACCCAGCAACAACACATCTGCGCCACGACGCGCAAACAAACCGTTGGTCACCACGCCAGGCAGATGATTCAGCAACGTTTCCAATTCGACCGGATTCATGATCTGGAGATTGTGTACATCCAAAATGACGTTGCCATTGTCGGTGGTGAAGCCTTCGCGCAATTTAGGCTGACCACCCAGTTTCACCACTTCACGCGCGATGTAGCTACGCGCCATGGGAATCACTTCGATGGGCAAAGGAAATTTACCCAACACATCCACTAGCTTGCTCTCGTCACACAGACAGATAAACTTCTTGCTCGCTGCGGCCACAATTTTCTCGCGCGTCAGCGCACCGCCGCCGCCCTTCACCATATGCATATGCTTGGTGATTTCATCCGCGCCATCCACGTACACTTGCAAATCACCCGCCTCGTTCAGCGACAATACTTCGATACCGTGACCTTGCAAACGTTTAGCAGAGGCTTCAGAACTCGCCACTGCGCCGCGAATTTTGCCTTTGATTTTTGCCAATTCATCAATAAAGAAGTTAGCAGTTGAGCCTGTGCCCACACCAACGATGCAATCGTTAGGCACATAGGTAATAGCGGCTTGTGCCACTGCGCGTTTCATATCGTCTTGAGTTAAAGCCATTTCATCCCTCACTTCGGTCATATTATTTCGTGCGCGGATTATTGCAGGAATTCGGGGATTAAGGAACTCACAATGTCAGTGCCTACCTTCTATCCGCGTGGATGATGCTGATGGTGTAGCGCCTTCAAGCGTTCGCGCGCCACATGCGTATAAATTTGCGTGGTCGAAATATCGGTGTGCCCTAACAGCATTTGCACCACACGCAAGTCAGCACCGTGATTAAGCAAATGCGTAGCAAAAGCATGGCGCAAGGTATGCGGTGACAACGGCTTATGCAAGCCGCTTCGCTTGGCGTGCTTCTTGATGAGATACCAAAACATCTGGCGGGTCATACCTTCACCCCGCTGCGTCACAAATAAATCATCGGTAAGTTGCCCATTCAGCAACACTGGGCGCACGGCGGTGAGATAACGCTTAATCCAATCCAGCGCCTCCTCACCCAGCGGCGCGAGGCGCTCTTTACTGCCCTTGCCCATCACCCGCACCACGCCCATATCCAAACTTACTTGTGCCACTTTCAGCGTGACTAATTCCGACACGCGCAAGCCACTGGCATACAGCACTTCCAACATGGTGCGATCACGCATCCCCAGCGGCACTTGCACATCGGGCGCGTTCAGCAACAACTCGACATCATCTTCGGTCAGGCTTTTGGGCAGACTGCGCGGCAACTTCGGCGTGGCAATCTGCAAGGTGGGGTCGGTGGTGATTTTGTTCTGACGTAACAAGTAACGGAACAATCGTTTGAGACTTGAGATGGCACGAGAAGTGGAGGTCGCTTTCGCTTTCTGCCCTTGATACAGGTATGCCAAAAAATCTTGAATATCCGCGTGCGTGGTCATCAGCAATCCACCCGCATGCCGCGTCGCCAACCAAGTTGAAAATTTATTCAGGTCACGTCGGTAACTTTCCAATGTGTTGCGCGACAAACCATCTTCCAACCACAGCGCGTCGCTGAATTCGTCCAGCAACTCAGTGTCGTTCATGTGCCAACAACCAGCGTTTGATATCAAGCGCATCGCCCTCTGCATGGTGCATGAAACCGCCCAATCCGCTCTTGCCTACCACGCGATGGCATGGAATAACGATGGGGATCGGATTACTCCCGCAAGCCTGCCCTACCGCTTGCGCGCTGGAGCCAATCTGCTTCGCCAGTTCGCCATAAGTCAGAGTCTGACCGCGAGGAATCTCCAGCATCGCCTGCCATACAAGATATTGGTGATGCGACCCGTCAAGACTGAATGGCAAATCGAATTCAAAACTAGCATCGGCAAAATAAGCGGTCAGTTGGGCGCATATCTCCCGCGCCATCACACTAGCGGGAGGGCGCTCTTTCATGCGGGAGGAGACGAATTCGATGCCCAACAAATCCTCATCCGAACAACAGATGGCAAGCTTACCGAAAGGCGCAGTAATGATGGCTTGGGATGTCATGTCCACATGATAGCCCGAAAATAAAAACGGGAGCCGAAGCTCCCGTTTTTATTTGCCACACAGAACCGTTGCTTACGCAGCGACTTTACGTGCTGGCAATTTCTCTTTGATACGTGCGGACTTGCCGGAACGATCACGCAAGTAGTATAGCTTGGCACGACGTACATCACCGCGACGCTTGATTTCAATCGCAGCAATGCTTGGTGAGTAAGTTTGGAAAGTACGCTCAACGCCTTCACCTGATGCAACTTTACGCACGATGAAGCTTGAGTTCAGGCCTTTGTTACGCTTGGCGATAACTACGCCTTCAAATGCTTGGGTACGTTTTTTGTCACCTTCAACGACGTTCACGCTCACGATGACGGTGTCACCAGGTGCGAAGTTGGGGATGACTTTACCCAGACGGGCGATTTCTTCTTTTTCAAGAATTCCGATCAGATTCATTTTGTTTCCTCTTCTTGTGCGGGAGCTTGTTCCTGCTGGTACTGAGCCAGTAGCCGAGCTTCCTGTTTAGTTAACTGGCGTGTTGCCAGCAATTCTGGACGACGTTCGGCAGTCCGACCTAATGACTGCTTCAATCGCCACTTCTCTATCTCGGCGTGGTGACCCGACATCAACACATCGGGAACTGCCTCGCCGTTATAAATCTCTGGGCGCGTGTAGTGGGGACAATCCAGCAGACCTTGTACAAAAGAATCCTGCTGTGCGGATGCATCATCACCCAACACACCGGGTATCTGCCGCACCACGCTATCCATCACCACCATCGCTGCCAACTCGCCACCGGACAACACATAATCACCGATGGAAAGCTCTTCATCCACTTGCTGGCGCAACAGGCGTTCATCCACGCCCTCGTAACGACTCGCCAACAAGATCAATCCTTCGTCTCGCGCCAACAACTCCATCACGATCTCGTGCGTGAGTTGCCTGCCTTGCGGAGAAAGATGAATCACTCGACTCTTCTTCACTCCACTTGCCGCCTGCGCTGCTTTCGCTGCGCTGATGGCTTTTTCCAGCGGCTCCGCCAACATCACCATCCCAGGTCCGCCACCGTAAGGGCGATCATCAATGGTGCGGTAGTTGTCCGTCGTAAAGTCTCTTGGATTCCAAGCCCGTAGCTCGAACTTGCCTAACTCTACTGCTTTACGCGTCACACCAAACTTGGTGATGGCGTCGAACATCTCGGGGAACAGCGTAACGACATCGAACCTCATTTGAGGTAATCCGCCTGCCAATCCACCTGAATGATTTTTTCTTGCAAACTCACTCGCTGAATCACACTGGCTAAAAAAGGAATCAGCAATTCGCCATTCACCCCTTTAACCACCAACACGTCATTGGCACCCGTTTCCAATAAGGAATCAACTGTGCCTAACGCATCGCCTTGCAAATTCAACACGGACAGTCCCACCAAATCCGACCAGTAGTATTCACCTTCCACCTGCGCGGGTAGTTCGGCGCGGGGAACGGCGATAAACAGCCCTTTGAATTTTTCAGCTGCGCTACGGTCGGCAATGCCTTGCAACTTGGCGATAATCACCTTGCCACCATGCACATTGGCTTCCAGCACGGACATAGGATGCCATGCACCCTCGTTGCCCACTTGCCACGTGCTGTAATCCAGCAGGCCGTCCAGATATTCAGTGAAAGTTTGCACCTTCACCCACCCTAGAATGCCTTGTGCCGCAACGATCTTCCCCATAATAACCATGGGGCTAGATTCGTTAGGCTTTAGCTGCTGCACCGGCTTTTTTAACCAAGCGTGCAACGGTGTCGCTCATTTGCGCACCCTTGTCATGCCAGTGACTAACGCGATCCATAGCGATACGAAGACTTTCTGTGCCTTCAGTTGCCAATGGATTATAGAAGCCCACGCGCTCGATAAAACGACCATCGCGGCGATTGCGAGAGTCAGCAACAACTACGTTGTAATACGGGCGATTCTTTGAGCCGCCGCGAGAAAGACGAATAACTACCATAATGATTTCCCAATGAAAAATTTGTTTGGCCTAATGCCAAAGGGCGCGAATTCTACGATAAACCGTTGAATTTTGGCAAGGAGTGTTTCAGGAAGGGCTTAAGTGCTTGCTGTGTCGGGGATTGATTAGCGTTGCAGCAAGACTTCTACAACAAAGCGGCTGCCCAGATAGGCCAGGACGAGGAATCCAAAGCCACTCAACGTCCAGCGCACGGCGGTGTGTCCGCGCCAGCCATAAAAACGATGCCCCAACAACAAGATGGCAAACACCAGCCATGAAATGAGGCCGAATAAAACTTTATGATTGAACTGCCATGCGTGACCGAAGATATGCTCGGAGAACAACATGCCCGAGACGACTGTGATGGTGAGCAACACGAAGCCCACCCCAATGACACGGAACAACAGGCTTTCCATGGTCAGCAAGGGCGGCAAATTTTGCAACACTTTAGGCAGCTTGGCGTGGTGCAGACGTTTTTCAACCAGCGACATCAATCCTGCGTGCAAGGCCGCGATGGTGAATAAACTGTACGCCAGCATCGCCACCAGCACATGCGTATCAAACAGCGCGGAAGCGGGTTGCGCCAAGATGTGCGCTTCCGGAAAAATCGCAGGCAGCGCGGTGCTAACGGCGGCTAGCGGCAATACCAAAGTTTGCAAGCTAGATAAAGGATAGAAGTAACGCGCCAACCAATACACCAACACGGTAAGCCAAAGAATGAGCGACAAGGCATAGACCAACCCCAGATTCAGCGCGCCCCATATAAAGAGCGTGTCGTACAACAACCAGCCATGCAAAGCCAAAGGCACAACTACCGCAAACCCTAACGCGCCGCGATTTTGTGGCTCGGCATTACCCACCGCTTGTGCGCGCCAGAACAAAATAGCCAGCACAGCATAAAGGGCAAACGTTAGAAGATGTAAGGCTTGGTTCGACATGATGAGGGCAGATGTTTTAGACTGCGCAGATTCTACATCAAGTCAAATAACCGCCATGCTGGATAATCTAACGCAACGTTTCTCGGGCATTGTCAAAAATTTGCGCGGCCAAGCGCGCCTTTCCGAAAGCAACATTCAAGATGCACTGCGCGAAGTGCGCCTCGCGCTATTGGAAGCGGACGTAGCGTTGCCCGTCGTCAAAGAACTCATCAACCAAGTTAAAGAAGCGGCGCTAGGACAGGAAGTCATCGGTAGCTTGACTCCGGGACAAGCCCTCATCGGCGTCGTGAACCGCGAGCTGACCAAATTGATGGGCGAGCACAACGACGCGCTCAATCTTGCCGCCGTGCCACCCGCTGTGATTTTGATGGCGGGTCTGCAAGGTGCGGGTAAAACCACCAGCAGCGGCAAGCTCGCCAAACTATTGCGCGAGCAAAATAAGAAGAAGGTGCTGCTGGTCAGTTGCGACGTGTATCGCCCCGCCGCGATTGAACAATTGCGCACCTTGGCACAACAACTCGGCACGGACTTTTTCCCTTCCAACACCCGCCAAAAACCGCTGGACATCGCGCTCGCCGCACTCGACTGGGCAAAGAAACATCACCATGACGTGCTGATTGTGGATACCGCCGGTCGCCTCGCCGTGGATGCTGCGATGATGGCGGAAATTAAAGACTTGCACGCCGCAATGAAACCCATCGAGACCTTGTTTGTGGTCGATGCGATGACGGGGCAGGATGCGGTGAACGCCGCCAAAGCCTTCGGCGAAGCACTGCCTCTCACGGGCATCATCCTCACCAAAATGGATGGGGATGCGCGCGGTGGC
>JAGVFD010000257.1 GCA_020057805.1 Sideroxydans sp.
CGCTAGCGCAACCGCAAGGTGCGACAGGTGGCGGTGCATTGCCTGGACTGTTGCCTTGGCCGGATGTGGACTTCGCGCGCTTCGGTGAAATCGAAACCAAGCCTCTGTCGCGCATCAAGAAGATCTCCGGCGCGAACCTGCATCGCAACTGGGTGATGATCCCGCACGTGACGCAGTTCGAAGAAGCCGACATCAGCGAGATGGAAGCCTTCCGCAAAGAACTCGGTGCGGAATATGCCAAGCAGAACCTGAAGATCACTCCGCTGGCCTTCATGCTCAAAGCTTGCGCCATCACACTGAAACACTTCCCTGACTTCAATGCTTCGCTGGATGCGAGCGGCGAGAATCTGGTGCTGAAGAAGTACATCCACATCGGCGTCGCCGTCGATACGCCGAATGGTCTGATGGTCCCCGTCATCCGTGACGTAGACCAAAAAGGCATCGTGCAACTGGCGAAGGAATTGGGCGAAGTCAGCGCCAAGGCGCGCGACCTGAAGATCACCGCTGCTGACATGCAAGGCGGCTGCTTCTCCATCTCCAGCTTGGGCGGTATCGGTGGTACGGCGTTCACGCCCATCATCAATGCACCTGAAGTCGCCATCTTGGGCGTATCCCGTTCCAGCATGAAGCCCGTCTGGAAAGACGGCGAGTTCTTGCCGCGTCTGATGCTGCCTCTGTCCTTGTCATACGACCATCGTGTGATCGATGGCGCTGCTGCTGCGCGCTTCACCACCTACCTCGCGCATGTGCTGGCTGACATGCGTCGTTTGGCACTGTAAGCAATTGGCATCGCACCTATCGGCATCCTGGGGGGGACGTTCGACCCCATCCACAACGGTCACCTGCGCCTCGCGCAGGAAGCCTTGGAACAATGCCGCATGCAACAGGTGCGATTCATCCCCAACGGCACACCACCGCACCGCACACCACCCGTCGCCTCGGCCGAGGCGCGTATGGACATGGTGCGCACGGCCTTACATGGCCATCATGAGTTCAGCGTGGACGTGCGCGAGGTGTATCGCACTGACCCGTGCTACAGCGTGGACACGTTGACCAGCTTGCGCGAAGAGTTCGGTAGCGAGCAACCGCTGTGCTTGTTGCTGGGCAGTGATGCATTTCTGAAGCTGCACACTTGGCACGAATGGCGCCGCGTGTTCGAGTTGGCGCACATCGTGGTGATGCAGCGCCCTGGCCGCCCGCTGGGCAATGCGATGGAAAACGCTGATGACGCACTGAAAGAAGAGTATCGTGCGCGCCTTGCGCCTGCGCCGCGTCGTTTGCACGAAGCGGCCAACGGTGCGATTGTCGCGCTGGATATGCCTTTACTCGACATTTCCGCCACTGACATTCGTCGTCGTTGCGTTGAACATAAAAATATCCGTTACCTCACACCGGATGCCGTTACTCATTACATTTACTCTAAACAAATCTACACACCATGCTAACTACCGCAGAAAAAATCGCAGCCATTAAAGACGCGCTCGAAGACGTGAAAGCCGTCGATATCGAAATCATCGACACCAGCAAACGCAGCCCGCTGTTTGAGTGCATGATTATTGCCAGCGCACAATCCACCCGCCAAACCAAAGCACTTTCCGACAACGTTGAGAAGAAGTTAAAAGCCTTAGGCGAAGAAGCATTGAGCACAGAAGGTGAAGGTAGCGGCGAATGGATTTTGGTGGACTTCGGTGAAGTGCTGGTGCACATCATGCAGCCGCCAGTACGCGCTTATTACAACCTCGAAGAGTTGTGGGGCGTACACCCCAAGGCGCGCACACCCGCAGCAAAATGAAACTTCTAATCCTCGCGGTGGGCAATAAGATGCCGTCGTGGATTACCGAGGGCTTCAACGAATACGCCAAGCGTATGCCGCGCGAGGCGACGATCTCTCTCATCGAAATCAAGCCCGATGCGCGCAACAGCGGCAAAACCGCAGCACAGATTATGGAAGCGGAAGCGGCGCGTATCCGCGCTGCCCTGCCCACTGGCGCACTCTGCATCGCGCTCGATGAACACGGCGCAACCCCTACTACCAAGCAACTCACCCAGCAAATGAAAGATTGGATGCAGCAAGGTTGCGACGTGGCCTTCATCATCGGCGGAGCGGATGGCTTGCATGAATCCATCAAACATCAGGCCAAACATCTGATGGCGCTGTCCGCTTTCACACTGCCGCATGGCATGGTGCGCGTGATATTGGCTGAACAGTTGTATCGAGCGCATAGCTTGATGCACAATCATCCTTATCATCGTGAATAAATGACGCTTATGCATACTGCGCAACCCCGCCTCTACCTTTCCTCTCAAAGCCCGCGTCGACGCGAATTACTCAAGCAGATTGGCATTCATTACGAAGTCCTTTTGTTGCGTAACAATCCTGCGCGGCAAATTGATGTGGATGAAGTCGCGCTTTTAGGCGAGCCACCTTAAGAATACGTGGAACGTGTGTGTCGCGAAAAATCGGAACAGGCTTGGGCCATGATGCAATATCGCAATCTGCCTCCCGCGCCTATTTTGACGGCTGATACCACCGTGACCGTAGATGGACTCATTCTGGGCAAACCCGAAAACGCCACGCAAGCCAAAGAGATGCTGCGTTTATTGTCGGGGCGCACGCATCAAGTACTGACTGCGGTGGGCATGATATTGGGAGAGCGCTACGAATCTCGACTGTCGTCCACGCAGGTGACTTTCGCCTCCCTCAATGAAAAGCGCATCAATCAATATGTGGCCTCCGGCGAAGCCAATGACAAGGCGGGGGCTTACGGCATCCAAGGTCGTGCAGGGGCTTTCGTCGTGCAACTGGTGGGAAGTTATTCGGGCGTTATGGGGCTGCCACTATTTGAAACGGTAGAATTGCTTAACTCTTTTGGAATTACGCCCCCATGAACGAAGAAATTCTCATCAATGTTACGCCGCAAGAAACGCGTGTCGCCGTCATGCAGCAAGGCATCGTGCAAGAACTGCACATCGAAAGAGGCAGCCAACGCGGCTTGGTGAGCAATGTGTATGTAGGCAAAGTAAAGCGGGTATTGCCCGGCATGCAATCTGCATTCATTGATATTGGGCTGGAGCGTTCCGCTTTTTTGCATGTCGCCGACATTTGGGAAAATCGCCTTAACCCCGAACTCGCCAAACCCATTGAGAAGGTATTGTTTGAGGGGCAAAGTGTATTGGTGCAGGTCATCAAAGACCCCATTGGCACTAAAGGCGCGCGCCTTTCCACACAGTTAAGTTTCGCCGGTCGTTTGCTCGTATATTTGCCGCAAGAGGCACATATCGGCGTGTCGCAACGCATTGAGGATGAAGTTGAGCGCGAAGCCTTACGCAACAAATTACAACAAGCCTTACCCGCAGGACACAAGGGCGGCTACATCATTCGCACCATGGCGGAAGGTGCAACGGATGAAGAAATGCGCACCGACAGCGCTTATCTCGACAAGCTGTGGCTCAATCTGCAACAACGTTCGCAACAGCTGCCTGCACCTTCGCTACTGTATAAAGAACTGGACTTAAGCCTGCGTGTATTGCGCGATTACGTACACGAAGGTGTGTCACGTATTCTGGTCGACTCGCGCGACACGCATGTGCGCATGAAATCCTTTGCGACGGACTACATTCCATCAGCCGTCACCAAGTTAGATCACTACATTGGGGCGCGCCCACTATTTGATTTATTTGGCATTGAAGAAGAAATTGAAAATGCGCTATCCAAGCGTGTGAACCTGAAATCAGGTGGTTATCTCATCATTGATCAAACCGAAGCGCTCACCACCATTGATGTGAATACCGGCGGCTTTGTGGGTGCGCGTAATTTTGATGACACCATTTTCAAAACCAATCTAGAAGCGGCGCAAACCATTGCACGCCAGCTACGCCTACGCAATCTGGGCGGTATCATCATCTGCGATTTCATCGACATGGAGACCGCAGAACATCGCGATGCCGTGTTGGAAGAGTTCAAGCGCACCTTGGCGCATGACCGCACACGCGTCAACGTGCATGGATTTTCTGCACTCGGGCTAGTAGAGATGACGCGTAAGCGCACCCGCGAAAGTTTGGCACACATTTTGTGCGAGCCCTGCCCCACTTGCCAAGGGCGCGGCCAAGTAAAAACAGCGCAAAGCGTGTGCTACCAAATCGTGCGCGACATCGTGCGTGAAGACCGTCAATTCAACGCACGTGAATTTCGCATCCTTGCCTCACAACTGGTGGTCGACCTGTTCCTAGATGAAGAATCTACGGGACTGGCGCAACTGTCAGACTTCATTGGCAAACCTGTATCCCTACAGGTAGAAATCCTTTACGGTCAAGAGCAATACGATGTCATCCTGATGTAGGGCTAGCGCGTTGCGCGCCTCGGTCTGCTAGACTACGTACGCGTCTTGAACGCACATTAAAACGGTAAAACCGACTCAGGGAGAATTAAATATGCTTAAGAAATACTTGGCTGGCCTACTGGCAGCTACTTGCATCACCGTACCCGCTGTTGCACACGAACATGGCGAAGCCGCTGTTGCCCGTTCGTTCATCAAAGACATCCAAGCAGTTGAAGGTGCGTATGCCAAAGAACATGGCGCAACTTTTTTCCAAGAACTCGCCAAGGGGCAACATCCACGTGCCACCGTCGTAACCTGCTCTGACTCTCGCGTACACACCAACATGCTGGATCAAAGCCCAGAAGGCGACTTGTTTATGATTCGCGACATTGGCAATCAAATCGCGACAGCTAAAGGGTCTGTTGAATACGGCATTAATCACCTTGGCTCTTCGCTGCTGATTATCATTGGTCACTCACGTTGTGGCGCCATCGCTGCGGCTAGTGGTGATTATTCCAAACTTGAGCCTGCCATCCAAAAGGAATTGGACACCATCAAAGTGGGCAAAGGTGTGGCGAGCATTGATGGCGTAAAGAGCAACGTGAACAACCAAGTAACGGCTGCGATGGAAGAGTATGCAGAGGCGGTCAAAGAGGGGCATTTGCTCATTGTTGGCGCAGTCTACGACTTCGCTGACGACATGAAGCAAGGTGCAGGCAAACTAAATTTGGTGAATGTGAATGGACAGACCGATCCTGCCAAATTACAAATCGAGCTCACTCGCAAAGACATCGCGGATGAGACCGATGCGGTTAATCACAAACACCACTAATTCTGTGGGCAAATAAAAAAGAGCGGCGTACGCCGCTCTTTTTTTACGTCCCGCGTTTCCCTTCACAATAAGCGCTGCACCGCTTGCTCCAATCCACCAATCGGCACGATAAGCACCAGTTGGCAAATCAAGAACAGCACCAACACTGAAAGATCTACATTCCCAATGAGCGGAATACGACTACGCAAGGGCTGTAAAAAGGGGCGATTGAAAGTGGCAAGCATGGGCGCAACGGGCGTGTGTGGATTGACCCACGACAAAATCGCCTCTGCCAGCAATGAAGCAATCAGCAGGTACACACTAATTTTAAGCAGCTTAACCGCCGTCCACGCGATGAGTCCAAACAGAGGGAACGTATCGTAGGGATAGCCCTGCACCCACAAAAATCCAATCAAATACACAAACTCTGCGATGAACGCCAAGGCCAGCGTTGCACTGTCCAAGCCTGCAACAGCCGGCAGATAACGACGCGCTTTAAGCACCGCAAAATCGGTAAGCGCCATGATGAATTCGCCAATGGGATTACGCATGGGGACTTGCAACCACGCCGCGTAAAACCGAAATAACAAAATAGCGGCAAAGGGTTGCACCAAGGCATCCAACAACAAAGATAAAGCTTCACGCAACATGGCTGTCTTTCCCTAATTCATCACCCAACTCTTTTGAGCGCATCGCAGCGGCGTGAACTGCGGCAACGATGTGTTGCTTCACTTGCTGCGTTTCCATGCTTAACAGCGCACGTTCCGTTGTGCCATTTTTGGAGGTCACGCGTGCACGCAAAGTGGCCACGTCTTCGCTACTGCTTGCCGCTAATTGACTCGCCCCAACAAAGGTGTCCAACACCAACTGGCGCGCTTGCACCGCATCTAAACCGAGCTCTTGTGCTGCTTGCTGCATGGCTTCAATGAAGTAAAACACATACGCAGGACCACTTCCTGAAATAGCCGTCACGCCATCCAGTAGCGATTCTTGCTCCACCCACAGGGTCGACCCCACCGCAGCCAAGATAGATTCTGCGCGTTCACGCTCGGCGACTTTCACTGCGGGTAGGGCACACAACCCCGTCACCCCCTGACGAATCAAGGCCGGGGTATTAGGCATACAACGCACAATATTCTGCGACCTCAACCAACGTGAGATGTCTTGCGCACGAATCCCCGCCGCGATAGAAATAACCAATTTCCCCTGCACTAACGGCAATAACTGGACACACACTTCGCGCAATTGTTGTGGTTTCACCGCCAACACCAGCGTGTCGCAATGCGCCACCGCTTCTTGCATATCCGTCGTGGCGCGCACCGCAAACTCATCATGCAGTTCCGCACAGCGCTGCGCATCCACTTCTACTACGCGTAACTTTGAAGGAGCATAGCCACGCTTCACCATGCCGCCAATCAAGGCCTTCGCCATGTTGCCGCCGCCAATAAAACAAATACTCATGTGTGTTCTCCACTGGTTCGTGATCCAAAAATTGCCGTGCCCACACGCACCATCGTCGCGCCTTCTTGAATGGCCACGGGAAAATCATGCGACATACCCATCGACAACGTATCCAACGCCATATCCTGTTGGTTTAATGCTTGCAACAATTGGCGCATCTTCACAAACGGGGCGGGCTGTATTTCCCCCGCTAGCGCAGGCGCAGGAATCGCCATCAACCCACGCAAGCGCAGATTAGGCAATGTTGCCACCTCATGCGCTAACGTCAGCACTGCCTCCGGCGCAATGCCACTCTTACTCGCCTCGCCACTCACATTCACTTGTAAGCAGATATTCAGCGGTGGCAAATAGACGGGACGCTGCTCTGACAGACGTTGCGCAATCTTCAATCTATCCACACCGTGCACCCACGCAAAATTTTCTGCAATGAGGCGCGTCTTGTTGCTTTGAATCGGCCCGATGAAATGCCACACCAACGGTAAGTCTTGTAGCAGCGCCATTTTATCCAGCGCTTCCTGCACATAATTTTCACCAAAGGCGCATTGGCCTGCTTGATAAGCTTCGCGTACCGCCTGCGCCGAAAACGTTTTACTCACCGCCAATAAGCTCACTGCATTCGCCTCGCGCTGCGCATTCCGCGTGGCCTGAATAATGGCCTCGCGGGTTGCTTGCAAGTTAGAGAGGATTGCAGTCATAATCAGTCAGACAGTGGTTTTTCAATGCGATTTTTTGCTCAAGGATTATATATGGATATTACTGAATTGCTGGCCTTCGGCGTGAAGAACAAAGCCTCCGACTTACATCTTTCTGCAGGCTTGCCACCGATGATTCGTGTGCACGGCGATATGCGTCGTATCAATCTTCCCGCCATGGAGCATAAAGAAGTTCACGCCATGGTCTACGACATTATGAATGACGGCCAGCGCAAACATTACGAAGAAAATAAAGAGCTGGATTTCTCGTTCGAAGTGCCCAATTTGGCACGCTTCCGCGTCAATGCTTTCGTTCACAATCGCGGCGCAGGTGCGGTATTGCGCACCATTCCTTCCAAAATTTTGTCGTTAGAAGAACTCAAAGCTCCGAAAATTTTTGAATCCATCGCCGACTACCCGCGCGGCATGGTGTTAGTCACAGGCCCTACAGGTTCAGGTAAATCCACCACCTTAGCGGCAATGGTGAATCACAAAAATGAAACCGAAATGGGGCACATTTTGACGGTGGAAGACCCCATCGAATTCGTCCATGAATCCAAAAAATGTTTGGTCAACCAGCGTGAAGTTGGCCCGCACACCTTGTCTTTCAACAACGCCTTGCGCTCTGCCCTGCGCGAAGACCCCGATGTGATTCTGGTAGGTGAAATGCGCGACTTGGAAACTATTCGTTTGGCCATGTCTGCCGCTGAAACCGGTCACTTGGTATTCGGCACGCTGCACACCAGCTCTGCCGCAAAAACTATCGACCGTATCATCGACGTATTCCCCGCCGATGAAAAAGAAATGGTGCGCGCGATGTTGTC
>JAGVFD010000154.1 GCA_020057805.1 Sideroxydans sp.
GTCATCGGTCCAACCGGGGATGCCTAGCAAGGGAACGGGCGACAATTCCTGCGTGTTATTGCAATGTTGAAAGTCGTTCAGATAGTCTGCAAGCAATTCATCAAGGTGGGCAGTTCGGTGCGCTAAAGGCCATGTAAAAAAAGACGACTCAACCTTCAGTAATAAGCCTTTTCCCGTCATGCCCACGTAGGGTTTGAGCGCTTTCTCGTACAGTCCATGTCCATACAAATAAAACCCCATGTGTGATTCAACTTGCGTGCGCTGATTCCAAAATAATTCTTTCCATTGAAATCCGCACAGCAAGTCGGCCAGCGCGTCATCTGCATAAGGAACGATGACGCCAGTCTCATCCAGCAGGGTAATGGCATCGCGCACAGCGCCGCGTTCACTCGCTTTAGGCGACTCGTCAATTTGCGTGAGTGCACGATAATGACGGGTATTAATAGCGGCTTTGCTGCGCGGAAAAGTGAGCCAGACTAATGCATTGAGTAGGTCGTGCCAATTGTTAGCGCGCGTTGGCACCTCACCTTTCAGATAGCAGCGCGGCTCGTATTGCGCTTCAAACGTTAGCTTTCCGTATTCCTGCTCCACGAAGCGCAATGGCACTCCGCTAGCCACCGTGATGCTCGTTTGCTGTGAAATTAACAATTGATTGAATTGTTGAAGAGTGGGGAAGTAATCACCACCTAAGCGCTCAATGACGCCATGTAGTGGCGCAAATGCGGCAGAGTTCAATAATGCAGATTTATTCCAAGTGGGATTAAGATTCATCATCTCAAATGTTATGAAAATACGCCAAGCTACACATCAGCAATTCCCTGTGGTAAGTTGCGCGCATTAGGCGCATTTGGAGAACTACCCATGAATGATTTCGATGCGATACAAGCCAGTCTATCCAATTTCACCAAGCGGTTAGATGAGGCTGTGCATGACCGTGAAAATGAATTAAGAAAGTGTTCTTTCTTTGATCCGATTCCGAGTGAATGTTTAGATTCCATTGCAAGTCATGCTGACATTATTACCTTCAATAAAGGTGACAAACTCACTGTTGAAGGAGAAGACATGGATTCTTTCTTTGTCATTCTTTTTGGAAGTGTCACTGCTTTTTACAAAGAAAAAGTTGTTGGCTCCATTCGCAGCGGCGAGTGTATTGGTGAAGGCGTTTTTTTTGCGACCGAAACGTTAGAGCGTTCCGCCACCGTCATCGCGGATAATCAAGTCGTAGCGGCAGAAATTAAAAAAACAGGGTTAGATCACATTCCATCTGATGCGCGAGCCTATATGGATAAGGCGTTACTGCTTGCGCTATTCAAAAAGCTGCAAGGCGCAAACCGAAAAATTGAAGACTTATTACGCTACCCAAACATTAATTCCTAATCGAATAAAGTATGTTGTTTGGGCGCTTCCAATTTTTCTTTGCACTCGTCTTTATCTTGGATGCTGCAATTCACCACTTCGCAGTAACGATACATCTGGCGTAACTTTTTCTCTGCTTCAGCTTGGTCTCTTCCAGCAATAATCACGCTACCCACTTTTTGACCTTCACGTGTTTGAAGTGAGAAATTAAATTTCTGCATCACCCCTCCCTCTAGTGAACTAGCTGATTACCCGTTGCCTTCTCGCTTCGTACAAACATACACCAGTGCTCACCGATACGTTCAAACTTTCTACGCTGCCTTGCATCGGAATGCGTACCAACTGGTCACAGGTATCTTTAGTCAAGCGACGCAGGCCTTCGCCTTCCGCCCCCAACACCAAGGCCACCGCGCCTTTATGCTGCACCTGATGCAATTCGGTTTCGGCTTCGCCGTCCATGCCAATCACCCATATGTCGCGCTCTTTCAACTCACGCAAGGTACGTGCCAAATTAGTGACGGTAATATAAGGCACGGTCTGCGCTGCGCCGCACGCTACTTTTTCTACTGTGGCATTGATGCCCACTGCACGGTCTTTAGGTGCAATCACCGCATGTACGCCAAAGGCATCTGCACTACGCAAACACGCTCCTAGATTGTGCGGATCTTGCACGCCGTCCAACACCAAAATCAGCGCAGGTTCAGTCAAGGTGTCCAGCACGTCATCCAAATGTTGCACTTTTTGCGCCGCATCCACACGAGCGGCCACACCTTGGTGACGCGGGCTGCCAGCCATACCGTCTAATCGCTTCCCATCCACACTGATGATGCGCACGCCATTACTCTCGGCTAATTTCAACAGGTCGCGCGCGCGCGGATCTTTGCGCGAGGGGTCAACAAACACTTCCATCACGCTGTCCGCGTTTTGACGAATGCGGGCGGTAACGGCGTGAAATCCGTGAATAATGCGTGACTCAGCCATGACGTTTCCCTGCCTTTTTATTCTTGGAATCTGATTTTTCTGCTTTGACTTTCTTGGGCGGGCTTGCCCCCCATGCGCCAACATTCAGTGCAGGCGCACCTTCGCTTTCTGCACTAACTAAAGTGAAATCGATCTTGGTGCTTTCCATATCTACGCGCACCACTTTCACCTTCACACGGTCACCCAAACGATAACGCTTGCTCGTGCGCTCACCCAACATTTGATGCTTGGTTGCATCGAAGTGGAAATAGTCAGAACCCAGTTCGGACACATGCACCAATCCCTCGACATACAAATCATCGAGCGAAATAAACAATCCAAAACCAGTAACCGATGAAATCGTGCCTTCAAATTCACTACCCAAATGATCTCTCATGTAGAAACACTTGAGCCACGCTTCAACATCGCGCGTTGCATCATCAGCACGACGTTCAGTCATGGAACAATGCACACCCATCTCTGCCCACTTCAATTGCGGCTTGTATTGCTTGCCTTCCAGCACAGCTTTGATGGCGCGATGCACTAACAAATCGGGATAGCGACGAATCGGTGAAGTGAAGTGTGCATAGGCTTCGTAACCCAAACCAAAATGACCTGCATTGTCCGGTGAATAGACGGCCTGACGCAGCGAACGTAGCATCACGGTTTGCAACAATCCCGCATCGGGACGACCTTTAATTTCTTTTAGCAGCTTGGAATAGTCGGACGCTTGCGGATCATCGCCACCACCCAACTGCATGCCGAACTCTTTGAAAAACTCACGCACGGTTTCCAATTTTTCAGGCGTGGGACCTTCATGGATACGGTACAGCACCGCGTGTTCATGCGACTTCAAAAAGTCTGCCGCACAAACGTTGGCCGCCAACATACATTCTTCAA
>JAGVFD010000216.1 GCA_020057805.1 Sideroxydans sp.
CGTGTAGGCTAACTCGCCAGCCATTTCTCCACATACCGACACGGGGATGTTGGCTTTGTTTGCGCTGCCAATAACATGCGCTAACAGCTGCAAAATAGCAGGGTGCAGCGGGTCATACAGATGCGCCACTTCTTCGTCGGTGCGGTCAATGGCCAAGGTATATTGAATCAAGTCATTGGTGCCAATCGACAGAAAGTCCAGCTTCTTGATGAAGACATTGAGTGCCAGTGCCGCCGCAGGAATTTCAATCATGCCGCCAATGGGCACGTCGGTTTTGTAAGCCACACCTTGCGCTGCCAGCTCTTGTTTAACGCTTTCGATAATGTGTAGGGTCTGCATAATTTCAGACGCGCCCGACAACATGGGCACCAAAATTTTTAGATTACCTACCACCGAGGCACGCAGCAGCGCGCGTAATTGCGTGCGAAATAATTGCGGCTCAGCCAAACACAGGCGAATGGCGCGCAAGCCCAGCGCGGGATTGCTGGCAACACGGGTGACACCTTTAAGCTGCTTGTCTGCGCCCAAGTCATAAGTGCGAATGGTGACGGGCATGTCGCCCATGCCTTCCAATACAGTGCGATAGGCGATGAATTGTTCTTCTTCATCGGGCAGATCATCACGATTGAGGAATAAAAATTCGCTGCGGAACAAACCAATGCCCGCCGCACCGTTTTCCATCACCTGCACTAAATCGGTAGGCATTTCGATGTTGGCATGCAACTCAATGCGCGTGCCATCCAAGGTGGTCGCACGCGCGGTGCGTAGACGTTTAAGCTTTTGTCGCTCCAACACAAATTGGCTTTGACGCAACTTGTATTCCGCCAACAAATTCTTGTCTGGATTAACAATGACCACGCCTTGTTCGCCATCCACAATCAGCACATCGCGGTCTTTGATAAGGTCTCGTGCGTGATGCAAACCAACAACACAAGCGATATTTAAGCCACGCGCCACGATGGAGGTATGCGAAGTGGCGCCACCCAAGTCCGTCAAAATGGCGCAAAACTGTTGTGGCTTAAGCTGTATCAAATCGGCGGGGCTCACGTCATGCGCCACCAAAATCATTTCACTATCATGTTGCGGCGTGGGCGCCACATGGCCGGGATGACCGCTCAACACTTTAAGAATGCGCTCGACAACTTGAATCACATCCGTCTTGCGTTCGCGCAGATAGGCATCATCGAATGCTTCGAATTGCGCCACCAGCGCATCCATTTGCGTTTTCAATGCCCACTCCGCATTGCAGTGCTCGCTGCGAATCATTTCACGCGCAGCATGGCTAATGTGCTCATCACCCAAAATCATTAAATGCAAATCGAGGAAGGCATCAAACTCGGCGGCAGCTTGTTGTGGACGGTAATCGCGCAACGCACTTAATTCCTCACGCGTGGTTTGCAAAGCCGCATCGAGACGCGCCACTTCTTCCGTAATGAGCGCTTTGGGCAGCACGTAATGCACCACTTCCAAAGCAGTGTGCGACACCAAATGGGCGTGTCCAATAGCGATGCCGCTAGAGACGGGAAGCCCGTGTAGCGAGAACGTCATTCGCCTTCTCCGAAGTAATCATTAATGAGCGCGAGCAAGGCCGCCATCGCTTCCGCTTCGCGCTCGCCGTTGGTTTCTATGCTGATAGTTGAGCCTTTCGCTGCCGCCAACATCATCACCCCCATGATGCTTTTAGCGTTGATGCGTTTGTTATTGCGCGACAGCCACACTTCGCACGGAAACTGCGTGGCAAGTTGCGTCAATTTGGCGGACGCGCGCGCGTGCAAGCCGAGTTTGTTAATGATGAGAGCATCTTGGTTTTGCATCGTTATTCCTTTAGGGCACCTCTAATAATTCAAAGTTCTAAGCAACGCCGTATTGCGACATAATTTGGATTATTTGAGGTGCCCTTTAATCTTTCATGGCGACAATGCATTCACGTCCACCGTTAAGGGCTATCTCGGCCAGTTCTGGCATGGTTTTATTGGGGTGGCACACCACTCGCAACAGCATGGGTAAATTCACCCCGGCCACACCCATGATGTGTTCAGACACACACAATTGACGCGCCACGTTACTCGGTGTTGCGCCATAAATATCCGCCAAAATCAACACGCCTTTACCTTGATTGAGCTTTTCAATCAGCGCATGGCCTTCTGCTAATTTTTGCTGTGGATCATCGTCGGCATACACCGACAATACTTTCAGATAAGGCGGCATTTCGCCCAGCACATGCTTTACGCAATCCGCCAAGCTCTCACCCAAATTATTATGGGCGACCACCAAAATTCCGGCCATCAGAACACTCCTAAAAATTTAGCCAGCAGCAACGCTACACCCAGCATCACTAACACGCCATAACTCAACAACCAACGTAAAGCCTTTGCTTTGAAAACATCGTGTGCATCTTCTGCATCCACTAGCGTGCGTATTTTGCGTAGCGCACTGATGCCCACCGCGCGCTGTATATTTTTTTGCAACGGGTCGTCTATGCTCATGGCGCAACACTCCTCACGGTTTGACTGTCGGTGAATTCTAGCCGCTTCTGCATGGCAGGGGTAAGGTGCACGATACCTTGCGCATCAATCAGCAGCGCGTTTTCAAGCTGCATTTTTGCAGCCGCCTCACGCCAACCCGCAACGCCCGAGATAAACACAGGCTTGGAAGACGCATCGGAAGACAATCCTGCATGAGCCCCCTGCGTGATGATGGTGACAGCTTGCACCCCTTGTGCCGACTGACCGCTACGCGGGTCAATCAGATGACAGTAGCGCTGCCCATTCACCTCAAAATAACGCTGGTAATCGCCCGACGTTCCCACGGCCTCACCGTCACGCAATTCCAACGTGGCCAACGCCCCCGGCTTGCGCGGATGCTGAATGCCCACGCGCCACGGACGTTTGCCATGCGCCCCCAGCGCCAACACATTGCCGCCGATATTGATGAGCGCGTTGTGAATGCCTTGTTGCTTAAGAATGACGGCGGCACGGTCTAATGCGTAACCTTTAGCATAGCCGCCTAGGTCAAGTTGTACGGCACGGTTACGACTGCCGACAAGTTCCCCTCCCCCGCTCGCGGGGGAGGGGCTAGGGGAGAGGGTTACTTTAACACCGCCCCCCCTCTCTCCCAGCCCCTCTCCCCTTTGGGGCGAGGGAAAAAAAATCAAATCACTCATTTGCGGATTCGCCTTCACCCACGCCGCGATTTTTTGCTCATCCGGCAACACCGCCTTGAAATCATCTGCCTGAAATCCCCAAGCTTGAATCAAGCCGCCGATAGCCGGATTAAATGCGCCCTCTGATTGCGCAGAGACACTTGCCGCGTCTTGCAGCATCGCGGCAAGTTCGGGCGAGACGGCTTTGCTTTCGCCACGCGCAATGGCGTGATTGAGTTCGCTCAACTCGGAGGGCTTCCATGCGTGAAGTAAATCGTGCAGGCGTTGAAATTCGTGCATCACATTGGTGATGCCTTGTTTGGCACGCGCCTCTTCTGCGCCATACACGGTGACCTCGACCAGCGTGCCAAACACGTAGCCTTGTTCTTGGTAGAGCGGCTCTTTGGCACAGCCCGTCAACAACACGAGGCTGAAAATCAATGCCACCATTGAGAAAACAGCGTTCACGCCGCCGGATCTTCCAGCTCAAGTGAGGCTGCCAACATCGCCAATCGAGCGACGACGCCGTAGGCATAAAAGCGATTCGGCGTGTCGTCGGGGGCGCAATCAGGATTGGGCAGCGTGCAACACGCTTCAAATGCCAGCGGCTCAAAACGCATTCCGGGGGCATTCAAATTTTCGTCCACGCCACGTTCGGTATGCACACGGTAAAAACCGCCCACCACGTAACGGTCAATCATATACACCACGGGTTCAGCCACCGCGCCATTCAAATCTTCAAAGGTATAAACGCCTTCTTGAATAAGCACGTCGGAGACTTGCATGCCTTCTTTCACCACGGCCATTTTGTTGCGTTGCTTGCGATTCAGATCGCGCACTTCACTCGCATCTTTCACCGACATGATGCCCATGCCATAGGTGCCCGCATCGGCTTTCACGATAACGAAAGGATCATACTTCACGCCATACTCGGCGTACTTGGTGCGCGTTTGTTGCAACACACTATCCACCTGTGCGGCGAGGCATTCTTCACCCACACGCTCTTGAAAGTTCACCTGATTGCACACGGCAAAATATGGATCAATCAACCACGGGTCGATGGAAAGTAGCGCGGCAAATTGCTGACTCACCTGACGGTAAGCCGCGAAATGTTTGGACTTGCGCCGCACATACCAACCCGCATCCAAGGGCGGCAATACGGTCTGCTCTAAATTTTTCAGGATGTCGGGCGCACCAGCGGATAAGTCGTTGTTGAGCAGCACCACACAGGGATCAAACCCTGCCACACCCAGACGATTCCCGTTTCGCACCAAGGGCTCTAACGTGAGTGAGCTGCCGTTCGCCAACACAATCGGGGTGGGCGCCGTAATGTCGGGCAACAAGGAACCAATGCGCACGTTCAACCCAGCCTGACGCAACATGAGCGCCAACTGCGCCACGTTCTGCAAATAGAATTGGTTGCGCGTGTGATTCTCTGGAATGAGTAAAACGCCACGCGCTTCAGGGCAGACTTTTTCCAACGTACTTTGCACCGCATGCACGCACAGTGGCAGAAAATCAGGGTTCAAATTATTAAAGCCACCGGGGAACAGATTGGTATCCACAGGTGCTAATTTGAAGCCGCTGTTACGCAAATCCACCGAGCTATAAATGGGCGGCGTGTGCTCTTGCCATTGCGTGCGAAACCAGTGCTCGATAGTGGGTTGGGCGGTGAGAATGCGCTGCTCTAATTCCAGCAGCGGGCCTTTGAGTGCGGTGGTGAGATGCGGAACCATGATGTGCTCGAAAAATGATGAGTGAGCATTCTATCTGATGCGACAAGACAAAATGAAACCGCCCGCGCGGAGCGGGCGGCGAGAAAGCAGTCAAACGCTATGGGGTCTTATAAAGATTTTAGAGCAACTCCATTACCTACAATCACATAAGTATTGCCACTGCCAGTAATTGAGTTTAGTTGTATTGTGGTGCCGGAAGCGGCGGTGGTCCAAGTCACGCCATCTGGACTGCGCAATATCACGCCACTATTACCTGCAGCTAAGAACTGCTGGCCTGTCCAAATTAGAGAGTGGAGTATGGATGGATTTCCAATTGCAGCTTGCGACCACGTTACGCCATCAGAGCTGGATAAGACCTGCCCCCCTGCCCCCACTGCAAAAAACTTGGTGCCATTCCAAACAACGCTTTGTAAATTGTTGGAGGTATAGGAAGTTGCAGTACTCCAAATAATACCGTCTGTACTAGTAATGATTTTGCCGCCAGATCCTACGGCCACGAATTGATTCCCCGACCAAGTTACACTCGTGAGTGACGCAATGACTTGAAGACTGGAATTTTGCAACGACCAAGTTATTCCATCAGGACTGGTCAGCACAGTGCTGTTGCTACCTACGGCAACAAATTGCGTCCCAGACCAAGTTACCTCGGAAAGGTAGCTATTTGAGCCTGAAGTGCGAACTGTCCAAGTAATGCCGTCTGGACTTGTTACTACACTACCTGTTTGTCCGACTGCAACGAATTGTGTCCCTGACCAAGTAACTGCAGTGAGTGGAGATATTACCCCTGTGTTGTTAGTCGTCCAAGTAATCGCATCGGTTGATACGTGTGCATTGCCTATCATATCGACAGCAACATATTTTGTGCCATTCCACGCAACGCTATTAATACCTGCACCTGAGCCAATAGGGTTGTTTATCCAGTCTACGCCCACGATTCCAGAAAGTGCATTAGTGGTTGCGCTTACTTCGGCACTAGGTTGCGACTCGGTACCACCCAGGATTTCAGTAATTTTGTAGTAGTAGGTCGTAGCAGCCGACAAGTTATTATCAACATAAGATCCACTACCTAAAGCGCCAAGATTGATGATATACCCACTAAGAATTTTCACCAGATTGGCAGTGGAGGGCGTGAAATTGGGGGTGGTAGAGCGATAAACGTTATAAATACTATTCGCATTTGCTGTCCATGTAAGACTGATTTGATTGAATCCGAGGACAGTTGGTGTTAGTCCTACAGGACCAGTTGCAGCTGGAGGAGCGGTTGCGACATTGAATGTGCCGACTGTAATGGCAGTCCCCGTAATGCCATCTAATGTCCCATTGACGGCTCCGATAGTGATTGTGTGATTGCCTAACGCCAACCCGTTTGGTACGACAGCAGCCACACTGTTGTCGCTACCGAAAATGCTGGGAGAGGGTGTTGTGCCAAACATCACCATCGGTGTTGAAGGATAACTATTGAAATTGCTGCCTGTGATAGTGACGGTTGCACCTACCGCCCCAGTTTTTGGATTGAAATCAATCACGGTTGGTGTGGCTACCACCCCCGTTGTGGTGGCTGATGCTTCACCTGAAGCGCTCCCCTCACCTGCGGCATTTAGTGCGGTAACGCGATAGTAATAGCGTGTTGCAGGCGCGAGTGTGCTGTTATCAGCATAGCTGGTTGCAGGGGTTGCCACAGGTGTGGGATTGAGCTTATTCGCAAGGCTAATTACTACGGGAGAAGTTGTAGAGCGGTAGATGTTGTAGCCCGTTGCACCTATCACTTCATTCCAAGCTACGATGTAATTTAGATTTCCGTTGGTTGAAATGAGCGCCACACTAGAAGGCGCAGCGGGAACGGATGTTCCGCCTACCACGGTTACCGTAAATTTATTTGCCGCTGGCACTTCACCACCAGGATGCACGACCGAAACGGTGTAATCGCCCGCGCTTAATGTGGCGGGC
>JAGVFD010000238.1 GCA_020057805.1 Sideroxydans sp.
CGACACCTGCCGCGAGCCCAATGGTAACCGCTGTGAGCTCGGCGAGCACGGCGTACATCCACGGCGTGTGCACGGGTAGCGATGGAATGAGCAGATGTAAGCCTTGCGCAATCCCCACACCCAGCAGCAATCCCATCACCCCGCCAAGTGCGGAGAGCATCATGGCTTCGCCTAAAAACAGCATCAGTATTTGCCGTTCACGTGCGCCCAGTGCGCGTAGCAAACCAATTTCGGCGGTGCGTTCGGTGACGGCCATGGTCATGATGGTGAGAATGCCAACCGCTCCGACCAGCAATGAGATACCGCCCAGCGCGGCCACCGCAAAGGTGATGACATTAAGCACCGAGCCTAATACTTCGAGCGCTTGGTCTTGCGACATCAGCGTGAAATCCTCGCGTCCGTGGCGCTCGATTAAGCGTTCAGAAATGAGCTTCATCACCGTTTTTGAATCAATGCTGGGGCGATAACTGACGTTGATTTCCATCAAGCCGGGACGGTTTAGCAACTCCATCGCGCGTGCCGCCGGTATGTACACCGCATCATCCAAATCCATACCCATCACCTGCCCTTTGGATTCCATCACCCCGATGATGCGATAGCGCTGCCCCCCCACACGCAGATATTCGCCCAGCGGATTTTGACTGGAAAATAATTCTTGGCGCACTTTCGCGCCCAACACCACAAAGGCGCGCGCTTGCTCATCGTCCGCATCTGTCCAAAAAGTGCCGCTCTGCACTTTCATGGTGAATGCATGCGCGAAGTCGCGGCCTTCGCCGTACACCGTTGTGCGCCGCGTCTTGCCGCCAAATTTCACCTCGGCATTACCCATCAAACCAGGATTCACATTCTCCACGTAAGGCAAGTGGCGTAAGGCTTCCGCGTCGGCTAACGACAACTGACGCGATGAAGCAATCACGCCCGTATTGCCGCCCTGCGTCGTAGTTTTTCCGGGGTTAATCGAAACGATATTCGTGCCGAACTGTGAGAACTCGGACAACACAAACTGGTGCAAACCCTCGCCCAGCGACGTGAGCAAAATAACCGCCGCAATCCCAATCGCAATACCCAAGCCTGTGAGAAAACTGCGCATCCTTGAGGTGAGGAAGCTAGAGGTGGTGAGGGTGAGGAAGTCCTTAAATTGCATGATTCAATCGCCATTCCAAAAAACAAAACTGTCCACGAAAGGCACGAAAAAAATCGAGGTTCTGTTCGTGATTTTTGTGTTTTTTGTGGACAAATAATTTTTTCAAAATCATCGCCCAGCCAATGCTGCCACAGGGTCAAGCCGTGCGGCGCGGCGCGCGGGCCACACGCTAAATAAAATGCCCGTCCCCAAGGCAATACCACAGGCCGCAATGACCGCCCACCACGGCGGCGAGGCGGGCAAGCTGGGGTAGAGATAAACGATGAGCAAGCTACCCAAATAGCCCAATACCAGCCCCACCCCCGCACCAATACTGGACAGCAAGGCGGCCTCAGCAAAAAATAAATCACGAATTTGTTTAGGCGGTGCGCCCAAGGCTTTGAGCAAACCAATTTCTTTCACGCGCTGCGCCACGGCGATGAGCATCACATTCATAATCAGCACGCCTGCCACGGCAAGACTAATCGCAGCGATGCCGCCGACTGCCATGGTGAGGGCGGTGAGAATGCGATCGAAAGTGGCGAGAACGGCATCTTGGGTAATCACGGTCACATCTTTTTCGCCGCCGTGACGTTGCGCCATGATGGCTTCGGCATCGCGTTTGGTTTGTGCGATGTAGTCGCGATTTTTGGCTTCAATCAAGATCCGAAACACGCCTGCGGTATTAAACAGTTGGTGGGCCGCCGCGATGGGAATGATGACCAAATCATCCGAGCTCACATCCATCGCCTGCCCTTGTGGAGACAACACGCCGATTACGCGAAAGCGCCTGTCGCCCAGCCGCACCCACTGCCCAACGGCGACCTGATTTCCAAACAATTCGCGCTTCATTTTATCGCCCAGCACACACACAGACGCGCTCTCGTGAATGTCACCAACGGGTAAAAACTTACCCTTACTCATCGTCATGTGACGCACTTCCAGTAAATCGGCGGTCGCCCCCATCACAATCGCATCTCGGTTCAGCGCATCCCGCGACAGTGACGCCGATCCCACACTAATCGGCGCAATACGCCGCACCGCAGGGCTGGCTAAAATCGCCTGTGCATCGTTCAGTGAAATTTCCTTCGGCACTTGCCCGAGCAACATCCCCGGCCCTATGCCTGCCGTTTCGGTGCGTCCCGGAAAAACAATCACCAGATTTGTGCCCAGCGAAGAAAATTCATTGATGACATAGCGCCGCGCCCCCTCGCCCAACGCCGTCAACACCACCACCGCCGCCACACCGATAGACATAGCAAGAATCATCAGCAAGGTGCGCGTGGGACTGCCGCGCAAACTGCCGAGGGCGAAACGAAAAGTATCAGTGAGGTTCATCTAATCATGACTTGCACAATGTAGGCTGGAGGTGAGCAAAGCGAACCCCAGCAAAATTAAGCCGTTAGCATGCTGGGGGGCGTGCCTCACTGCCAACCTACGACAGCAATGTTTGACAGTGAAATTCATGACGCGTGTCGTTCATCCGAACGTATCGCGCCATCCAACATGTGAATCTGACGTTTAGCACGTGCGCCAATTTCTGCGTCATGCGTGACCACCACCAAGGTGATGCCTTGTTCCAGCAAGCCTTCCAGCAGCTTTAATACTTCCCATCCTGTGCTGCGATCCAAGTTGCCTGTCGGCTCATCGGCTAGCAATACCGTTGGGCGCATCACCGTGGCGCGGGCGATGGCGACACGTTGGCGTTGCCCGCCTGAAAGTTGGTCGGGGCGATGGTCGGCACGGGGTGCAAGGCCGTAGTTCTGCATCAACACGGCCACGCGCTGCCTACGCTCCTCAACGGGAATGCCCGCCAAAATCATCGGCAACTCGACGTTCTGCGCCGCAGTCAGGCGTGGCACTAGATGGAAAGACTGGAACACGAAACCGATTTTTTCGCGGCGTACTTGCGCTTGCTGCTCATCGCTCAAGTCGGTGACATTGCCGCCATCCAATAGGTATGTGCCACTCGACGGCCTATCCAACAAACCCAGCAGATTAAGTAAAGTGGACTTGCCCGAACCAGAAGGCCCCATGATGGAAATATATTCCGCCGCATCCAAGCGCAAATTGATGTCACGCAACGCCGTGACTTGTTGGTCGCCAACGGTAAAGCTACGACTCACGTTTTGCAGTTCGATCATTGCGCAGGTTTAGCTTCTTCTTGAACCACTTTCGCGCCCACTTTGACGCCTACTCTATCCAGAGATGACACCACCTGCTCGTCTTGCGCCAAGCCGGTCAGCACTTCGGCGAATTCCCAATTGGATAATCCTGTCGTGAGTTTGCGCTCTTCCATCACGCTATCTTTACCCACGGCGAGCACGCGATTGCCTTCCAGCAAGGTCTGCGTCGGTACGCGTAAGACCTGTTTGCGCACCTCATACACAATCTCCACATCAGCGCTGTATCCCACCAATAAATTTTCACCTGGCGCTAATTTATCCAACTCCACCTCGACTTCCACCGTGCGCGCTTGCTTCTCTAAATCCAAAACATAGGGTGCGATACGCCGTACCTTACCTGTGAAGTTGCGCCCCTTAATGGCATCCAAGGTGATGCGGCTGACTTGCCCCACCTTAAGTTTGGCCGCATCCACTTCATCAATCGGCGCGCTCACATAGAGACAGCTATCATCAATTAAATCAATCGCGGGAATCGTCAAAATACCGGGCGGAGAAGGTGTGGTGTATTCGCCTAACTCACCACTAATATCCGCCACCACACCTGCAAACGGCGCACGCAAAGTCATACGCTGCATCGTGGCTTGCGCCATACGAATGCGCGATTTGCTTTGCTCAATGTCACCCTGTGCAGATGCGCACGAAGCTTTACGCGCCGCCGCTTCCGTCACCGCTTTGTCCAACAATTGCGCTGAAATAAACCCTTTGTCTAGCAACTCTTGCGAGCGCGCCGCATC
>JAGVFD010000268.1 GCA_020057805.1 Sideroxydans sp.
GGCTGAACTCA
Organism: Sideroxydans sp.; assembly: GCA_020057805.1. GTDB lineage: Bacteria > Pseudomonadota > Gammaproteobacteria > Burkholderiales > Gallionellaceae > Sideroxyarcus. Next base: position 12 of record JAGVFD010000268.1, read on the forward strand.
AACTGGAAGAGTTGCAGCAATTTTCAAAACTCATAGCAAATGACATCTACGCCGTGCTCACGCTGGAAGGCTCGCTCGCAGCTCGCAATCACACCGGCGGCACGGCACCGCAACAAGTGGAAGCCGCCATTGGACGGGCACGCAAACTCCTCGGCAATTAATTCAAAACATTTTGTCCACGAAAAAATACCTCGCTGAAGTGTTTTTCGTGGACGGCATTTTTCTAGCTTTTCTCTAGGCAAAAAAATGGGCCATCTTGCGACGGCCCAGAATAGGAGGAGAGTATGAAAGAAAGAGTTGGCAACAACTCAAAACTTGCAACTCGGGGCGAATCTTAATTTTCTAAATTCGTTCTGCCTATATGCCTGATGGCCTATATATCGGCCTATATACTTTGCTCAAAAATTCAATAAGTATTTGTTTCATATTGATGTCGCCAACTTCCCGCCCGTCACTCGCTCTATACCTGCCAAATCTTTTTCAGAAAAAACCTGCGTAAAGCCGTGCTCCACCAATAAATCGCGCACCTTTTCTGCTTGGTCGTAGCCATGCTCTAACAATATCCAGCCATCGGGCATTAGAAAATTCGGCGCAGCGTGAATAATGCGGCACAAGTCATCCAAGCCATCGACACCAGAAGTCAGCGCCGACAAAGGCTCAAACCGCACATCACCTTGCGTGAGATGAATGTCGTCCTGCGCGATATAGGGCGGATTAGACACGATGAGCTCGAAGCGTTGCGCGCCTAACGCAGCAAACCAATCACTCTGCACAAAGCCCACATTGTCAACAGCGAGTCGCTGCGCGTTCTCGCGTGCGACCTGTAGCGCAGCGGCCGAAGCATCTACCGCAGTGACTTCAACATCAGGCCGGCTGTATGCGATAGACAAGGCTATCGCTCCCGTGCCTGTACCTAAATCCAATACACGAAAACCAGCCTCTTTCGCACCGGCCGCTTCCCATCTACCCCCCCCCTCTCCCGCTGGCGTGAGGGGGGGGGAGGGGTAATAAACGGCGGCAGCCGTTGCAACGCTAGCTCAACTAACAACTCGGTATCAGGGCGGGGGATTAAGGTGGCGGAGGTAACTTTGAAATTCAAACCAAAAAACTCGCGCTCGCCCAATAGATGTGCCATCGGCTCACCCTGCAAACGACGTTGCAACATAGCGTCCAATGCGGCGTGTTGCGCTGCGTTGAGCACTTGTTCGGGATGCGCCAATAGATAGGCCCGCTGCACGCCCAGCACCTGTTGCAACAAACATTGGATTTCAATGCGCGCGCTGCTGGCATCGAGCGCAAGCGTGCTGGCTAAAAGAGGGGCCTCTGCGCGTAGCGTGTCGGCGATGCTGCGCACAACTTAACTTTCTTGCGCCAACGCGGCTAATAGTTCGGCTTGGTGCTCGGCCATCAACGCGTTGGTGAGTTCGCTGATGTCACCATCCATGATGTGATCCATCTTGTACAGGGTGAGGTTGATGCGATGGTCGGTGACGCGACCTTGAGGAAAGTTGTAGGTGCGAATGCGCTCGGAACGGTCGCCGCTGCCCACCAGTGATTTACGTTCTGCGGCCACTTTACTGTGCGCGGCTTGCTCTTCTTTAGCTTTGATGCGCGCCGCGAGCACGCGCAGGGCTTGCGCTTTATTTTGATGCTGCGAACGCCCGTCTTGGCATTCCACCACGGTGCCAGTTGGAATGTGCGTGATGCGCACGGCAGAATCGGTCTTGTTAATGTGCTGCCCACCCGCACCGCTGGCACGGAAGGTGTCGATGCGCATATCAGCAGGATTTAATTCCACCTCGCCCACTTCATCCGCTTCGGGCAGGATGGCCACGGTACACGCCGAGGTGTGAATACGACCTTGCGTTTCGGTGGCGGGCACACGTTGCACACGGTGCACACCCGATTCAAACTTCATCACGGAATACGCGCCCTGCCCAATGAGGCGCGCGATAACTTCTTTGTAGCCCCCCATCTCACCCAAACTCTCGGAAATGATTTCCACTTGCCAGCGGCGACGCTCGGCAAAGCGCATATACATGCGGAAGATGTCGCCCGCGAAGATGGCCGCTTCGTCGCCGCCCGTACCGGCGCGCACTTCTAAAAATACGTTGCGATCGTCGTTGGGATCTTTGGGCAGCAACATTTTTTGCAGCTCGGCCACCAACGTTACTTGCTGCTCGCGCCCCGCCTTCACTTCCGCGTCGGCGAATTCGCGCATGTCAGGATCGCTTGCCATGTCTAGCGCCGTGCCAATGTCGGCTTCGCACGCTTGATAGGCGCGATAAACCTCGACCACGGGTTCAATTTCGGCGCGTTCGCGGTTGAGCTTACGGAAGCCTTCCATGTCGCGCGTGGCTTGTTCCGTGCTCAATAGGCGCGTGACTTCATCGAGGCGATCAGCGAGCTGCGCCAATTTAGAGGCAATGCTGGGCTTCATTCGGTGTCGTGCAGACGGTACAGCCGATGCACGGTTTCGAGCATGGCATCGCGTTCGGCGGCAGTGGCTTGATTGAGGGCTTGGGTGGGGCCGTGCAAGAATTTATTGGTCAATGCACTACTTAAACTTTCCAACACTTTTTCAGCGTTATCGCCTTTCGCCAAAGCGCGCAGGGCTTTTTCCATTTCACCGCGACGCTGCCGCTCGGCATGGTCACGCAAGGCACGAATGGTGGGCACAACGCCGCGCGACTCCATCCAATGTACAAAGTCGCTCACGCCCGAATCAATAATCACTTCAGCTTCTTTTACCGCACCCTGACGTGCATCCAAGCCATCACGCACCACTTCAGATAAATCATCTACGGTGTATAAAAACACATCGGACAATTCGGCGACTTCTTTTTCCACATCGCGCGGCACCGCCAAATCGACAATAAATAAGGGGCGATGTTTGCGCGCTTTGAGGGCGCGTTCGACCATGCCTTTACCCAATATTGGCAAGGTACTGGCGGTGCAGGTGATGATGATGTCGTGCAAGGCTAGTTGCTCGGGCAATTCATTCAGCGTCACCGCATGGCCGTTGATGCGACGCGCCAAGGTCTCGGCGCGCTCCAAGGTGCGATTCGCCACGGTGATGTGTTTGGGATTGCGTGCCGCGAAGTGCACCGCATTCAGTTCAATCATCTCGCCCGCGCCAATGAACAACACGCGCTGCTCGGAAATGGAAGGATAGATGCGCTCGGCCAGCTTCACTGCCGCCGCCGCCATCGACACCAGATTAGCGCCAATTTCGGTTTGGGTGCGCACATCTTTGGCCACCGAAAAGGTGCGTTGGAATAATTTGTGCAGCAAGAAACCCATCGTGCCCGCTTGTTCGGCTTGGCGCACCGCCTGCTTCATCTGTCCCAAAATTTGCGGCTCGCCCAACACCATCGAATCCAGCCCACTGGCAACACGGAAAGCGTGCTTCACCGCTTGCTCTTGTGGCAAGCGATAGATATAAGGCTCAACGTCATTCGCGGGGAGATGATGGTAATCCGCTAGCCAATGCACCGCCTGTGTTGGGGTGTTGGTGCTGCAATAAATTTCGGTACGGTTACAAGTAGAGAGAATGGTGGCTTCTTTCGCTGCGCCATTGTCCACAAGGTCACGCAGGGCGACATCCATCGTCTCGACATTGAAGGCGAGTTGCTCACGCACAGCAAGGGGTGCGGTTTGATGGTTTAAGCCAAAGGTGAATAACTGCATGAGAAATCCGCTATCCGCGTGAATCGGGGGCGGGATTATAGAGGCTGGGGCGGCTTTCTACTAGTCGCCCCAGTCTATTGAGGTGCTTACTTTGTTGTTTGCAGCAGGGTTAATGCGGCATCCGCATCAGCACGCAAACTACTTTCAGGGTGTTGCTTAACGAACTCGCCAAATGCAGCCTGCGCATCGGCATTTTTACCCGCGCCTGCCAAGTCCATCGCTTTCTTAAAGGCATCCAATTCTTCTACATCCACGGATTGAACCTTCTGCTCACCCTTCCAATACACATCGTCTGCATCCGCTAATGAGCCGCGTACACCACCCGCAGCAGTAGTCGTAATTAGTTTTTTCTTGGGCGTAATCAGTTCAATCTTTTTACGCAAGCGCTCCCACAACGAGGGTTCGCTGCTGACACTCGCCGCATAACTCGGCGCCGCCATCACCACACCCAACAAAACAAATGCTGCGACTAATTTTTTCATTGTGTTTCTCCTTAGTTAAATCGGTTGCTAGTTTCGAAGTCCGCCATCGGACTTACATTGCATTTAATAGTTCCAATCCCAGCGCACGGTATTGCTCTTTCACTTTAGAATCAATACCCTGCGCCTTCACAAAGGCGGCTTTAGCTTTCTTGGTTTCGCCTGTTCGCGTATAGGCTCGCGCTAAATTTACCCAGATTTGCGCATCTTTGGGGCTGGCTTGCGAGGCCGCCAAATAAGCCTTTTGTGCCTCTGGATACTTATCACCAATCATAAACAAATTACCCCGATTATTCATCGCCCCCGCGTGCTTACTATCCAAACTAATTACTTTGTCGAAGTATTTCATAGCCTCATCGTGATCACCTAACTTGGCCATGATAATGCCAAGTTGCAGATTCGCATCCACGTCCGATGGATTCAGTTTGAGGCCTTCCAAATAGCGACGGGTTCTCACCTGCGAACTGATTTTCAGCACAGACATATTGTCGCCAGGGAATTTTTTGTCGATAGCGGCACGCGTTAATCCCGTGGGCTTCCATTCTGAATCGGGCAGGCTCGCGGGTTTGTATTTTTCCCATCCTCGATGCACGTCGAGTATGGTCAAGCCCTTATCCTTGAATTTGTAGTAGGTCGCACTGCCTTTTTCCCACGCGTTGATGAAGGAATTGCCCACCAACGTGGTCTCAACTGGAATCCACAACATGTCTTCATAAATAACATACAGATTATTCATGTTGTAACCATCCGGCTCGGCCGCAATACCCGTGGAGAACATCATCAGCATGTGTCCAGGCACTTCCAACACGCGCGTGTTGATGCCCATGCTTTCCAGCCCCGATGAATAAAATGCCACGAGGTCATCACAATCCCCTGATTTGCGTTCCAAGGTTTCGCGTGGGAATTGGATGTAATCCACCGTGTTAGTTTTTTCAGAGCTCACTTGATATGGATTGCTCGGATCTTGAATGTACGTTACCCCGTACACACCCAAAGCATCAAACAAGGCGGCGGCTAAACGTGCCTCATCTTTAGTCTCCTTATATTCCCCAACAACGGCGCGCGCCATATTGATCACAGGCGGGTCTTTAGGTGTAACAAAAGTCGCGAAACGATCACGATCGTCCCATGTTAAACGATGCTTATCGTACACATTCACCGTAGCAATACGGCTATAAGCCACCCTCTTGCCATCCTCAAAATAACTCGCTTCAATTTCAGCTTGAACCGCACTATCTTCCGTTACCGTCAAAATGCTGTTGTTAAAAACTGCTTTGAGCAACAACTCTTCGCTTTGGCCTGGCAATAATTTTGCAATTTTATTTTCCGTGGCGAAATCCATGAAGTTTTTAAGCATGAAGCTGATGCGAATTTTTTCCATCGGCTTCTCGGTATTGTTGGTGAGCTTGATGCTGCCCAAACCACTTTTCTCATACAGCTTGTAAGAGTTAGAGAAAATATCGTTCAGCTTAAGCACTTCAATTTCTAGGGGGGGACGATTGAAAACGAGCGTCGTTGCCTCGACCATTTTCTTTTCCGACTCTGTGCCGTCCGTACTCAATACACTCACGAAGTAGCTGTACTTGGTTTCGGGCAACAAAGCGTCACGACTGTATTCGGCTTGCATGATCTCGCCCAATTTTACGAATGCTTCTCCTTCTTTTTGATATACACGGTACGCCGCAAAGTATTGCGGATCGGCAGCTTCCCAGCTCAATTTAACTTGCCACGGGGTGGTTTCTGCTTTGATTTCAGCCAACGATTTAGGCATGAACTTATCCGCAACAGCGCTCGCTCCTTCGCTAATTGCGCCCTCGTAAGAAAAATCTGACACTGCCGCAACGCGGTAGTAATAGCGCGCATCCGCATCCAGTCCTGCATCCACGTAGGTATTCGCAGCGGTCGTTGCCAACTGTACATACCCGCCTTGCTCCGTTTTAGAGCGGTAGATACGAAACTCTTTCACATAAGCCACTGCCGGCAAATCCCAACGCAACTCAATCGCATGTACTTTATTGTGTGCCGTCAGCGTTTTCACTTTTTCAGGTTTATACAGCACCGCAAATTGACGGATGCTTTTGCTTTTTCGGTCAGAGACCAGTAATGAACTGCCGCCTGCGGTGATAATGCCAACTGGGTCAGGCATGTCACCTGCCCCTGTTGTGCTGGTACCAAACACGCGCAGCAATTCGCCTTTGTGGGTGAATGCTTTAACCTGACTTCCATCTAACACCAGCAACTCATCTGCCGTCACCACCAGACCCAAGGGCTTATTAAATACGCTCACTTCTTTTTGCTTACCCAACTCTTGTATGAAATCCCCCGTTGCCGAATACACCAACACACTGCGTCGCGACGCATCCAAAACAAAAAAATTGCCCAAAGGGTCAAACGCGAGGGCGGTGGGGCTGCTGATAGCAGAATTAGTGCCGCCCAAGTTATTCAGATAGACGCCATCGCCTCGGAACATTTGCACATTGTGATTGCTGCTGTCCGCCACAAAAATGAGTCCTGCCGAATTCACCGCCAGCGCCACTGGATTACCAAACTGTCCTGCACCACTGCCGACACTGCCAAAGCTAGACAGCACTTTCCCCGTTTCATCTAATTGAACGCAGCGCTTTTTCTTCTTGTCTAATACCCAAATCGCGCCGTTTTTATCTACCGTAACCGCCACCAACTCCATGTCTACTGGTTTGATTTCGGCAACCACTTTGCCTTCCACCAGCTTCAACAAACTCTTACCTTCTTTGCTTATGGCTAGCACCGAGCCTTTTGCATCACTCGCTAACACTTGCGCTTCGATAGCAAAGTTTCCCATCCATTTAACTGATGCGCGACCAGGCACTTTGGCTAAAGGCTCGGGCTTGTTACCCGCGACTGTTAGGAAGTGATTTACCCATGATTTCCCCGTATCGCCCACATACACCTGCTGCCCTTTTTCCACCGCCAGCCCTGCAAGTTTTTTGAACTGCGCGCGCGCCTCACCTTTAGAGCCAAAGATATAGGTCAGCTTGCCTTCCAAATCAAATTTGGAAATCACTTGAGATACTTCATCTGCCACATAGATGCCGTCTTCCGCCACACTCAAAGCCATCGGCTTACCCACACCAGGGAGTGACTTCAAGTAACGCCCACTAGGTTCGTAAATTTTGACTTGGCTGTCGCCTGCATCCAGCACATAGACGCGCCCCACACTATCCAGCGCAATGCTGGTAGGCTCTTTTAACAGGTAGGGAATTTCTTTAGATTCGGCAGCTGCTGTGGGAGAAGACACTTCAAACGTGTGCATGAACACACCATTCACGCCAAACAATTGGATGCGAGCATTATCGGTATCCGCGACGTAGACCACCCCCTCACTCACCGCGATGCCTTGCGGAGACTTCAGCATATTGTCATCACCGCCGAACAGCCCCCCGCTCTTTCCGCCAAACTTGCCTAGGTACTTAGCCGTGGTGAGCGAATACATCACCACTTGCTGTGAGCCACTATCCACCACGTACAAAGTATCGCCTTCAATAGCGATTGCTTCCGGTTGCTTAAGGAGCGTCTCGTCTCCTGCTTTAGCGGGATAGGTCAACGTCACCTTGCCGTCATCGCCCACCGCCTCCAACGCACCCTCTTGCTTAGACACCAGCAGCACCGTGCCGCTCACGCCCAACAATTTCTCCAACTTGGGAGTGGCAATTTCCTTCTTAAAATCGGCTTTCAGAAAACCATTTCCTGTTTCAGCAAAGGTGCTGACCGAGCCAATTGCCAATAAAAAAGCCGCTCCTAATGAAGCCATCCCAACGTTACGCATACGCTCACCTGTCTATTCAATGATTCAATTTTTTATTAAGCCCGGCTAACACCGAGTCTCATGTGTTGCTATTTTTCTGTTCGGTTGAACACCCCATCCCAATTTATCGAGGGAGGATTTTGCGCAAAATACTGGCAGCGCTCGATATAAATTTCACAAGGCTTATCGTGCGGCAAGTCGACTAATAACGCTGAAAAAGCGATCTGCGCCGCCGTCCAATCGTGTGCTTTATACAACATCAATGCTGCTTGAAAACAGGCCAGCTCACTTGCTGATAAACGCGCCACTCCCACTTGTGGTTCAAAAATCGTTACGGGCTGCTGCTTGCCTACAACACGAATTTTATCAATCTCGCGATAGTCGCATAACGCGGCCGATTGCTGGTAAGTCGCCTCTCCAACCAGATAGGTGATGCCGTAAAACTTGGCCGTGCCTTCTAGTCGTGAAGCTAAATTTACGGTGTCGCCAATGACGGTGTACTCCATTTTTTTGCCCGCCAACCCTACATTGCCCGCAACCACCTCGCCCGAATTCAACCCACAACGAATCACAAATGGCTGCACCCCCACTTGTTTCCAGCGGGTTTGTAACTCATCCATTTTACTAGCCATTGCCCGCACACACTGCACGGCCAGTGTTGCATGGTCAGCCTGACTTAATGGCGCGCCCCAATACGCCATGATGGCGTCACCAATGAACTTATCTATCGTGCCATCGTGCTGCTCGATCACTTGCACCATTTCACCCAGGTACTCATTCAAACGCGACACCACCTCTTGTGGCGGATGCGCTTCGCTGAAACTAGTGAAGCCTTTAATGTCGGTGAATAGCACCGTCACTTCTTTGTTGTCACCGCCAATTTTTGCGGCGTCTGGGTTTTTCTCCAATCGTGCAACCAATTTGGGAGACAAATAGCTAGAAAACATCGAGCGCATTTCACGCGCGCTGCGCTCCAATACGAGGTAGCGAAAACTGCCACCTATCAGTAAAGCCAAAATAGCGGATAGCGTGGGGTAAATGATATTTAGCCAATGTCCATCCGCAAACATGCTGTACGCAAACCAGATATAGCCGAATAGCAAGAATGCAGTCGCAGGAATCGCGCCATACAACTTGAGCCGCGTGGTGAATATGTAAGCCAGTGCACCCAGCAAGATAATAAAGAACATGTCGAGCAGCGCTTCCATGCCGCCTTGCTGAATAAAACGATTACTGATGATGTTATCGGCAATCGTAGCGTGAATTTCAACCCCCGGTGTATTGCCATGGAACGGCGTCACGCGCATGTCATACACACCCATTGCCGTAGCACCCAAAAACAAAATTTTGCCTTTAAGCTCTTCCGGCGCGATGCGTCCGTTCACCACATCAGTGAAGGAGTAGCGTGGATAACTGGCAGGCGGGCCCGTAAAATTCACCCACATTGAATAGCGCTCCCCCACCGGAATATGGCGATCGCCCAACACCACTTCCATGGCATCTGCGCTGAATTCTTTTTCACCTAAAGCCAGCATTGCCGCACTCATACCCAGAGAAGGAGTGAGCTTGCCATCCGTCGTCTCAATTAACAGCGGAACACGCCGATTTACCCCATCATCATCGGGAAATAAATTGATGTGCCCCACGCCAGCCGCTGCCCTCTCAATCTCGGGCAAAGAGCGCGTCACCCCTGTCATCTGTGCGTTTTTATCAAAATCGTAAAGTACGGCCAACACCACGTTCCCCGCACGATTGGTCGCCGATGCAAAAGCTTGATCACTTACCAAGCCCTCACGTTCGGGAAAAAATGCATCGAACATCACCGCTTTCGCTTGCGCCGCTTTTAGCTTATCCAACAGGCGCGCGTATTCAGTACGCGTCCATGGATAGCGTCCCAACTCGGCAATACTTTTATCGTCAATGGCAATGATGCCAATGCTGGGTTCAACGGGAATTGCACCGCGCACATCACGAAAACGCAGGTCATACGTTTTCGCCTCAAAAGCCTCAAGGAAGGCATTCTGCGAGTAGTAAAGAAAGAGGACGCTAAAAATAGAAAGCACCGCCAACGTAATCGAAAGGGCGGTGCTATTTATCCGACGAAACCAACTAAATACAAACGATGAAGCGACCATAACCTTCAATCCCCTGCGCAATTTTATAGCGTTGGAGGCACGCTCCAACGGAAGGCGAATCATGCCACAGCCCACTCCTTAAATGCACAAATGAAAAAGGCCAGCATTTCTGCTGACCTTATCAATTTGGCGGCTCGGGGTACTCCCCTTTGCCATTTTGCGTGCTAGCGCACGCGATATTTGGTGGCCCGGGGCGGAATCGAACCACCGACACAAGGATTTTCAATCCTCTGCTCTACCGACTGAGCTACCAGGCCATTTTGCGCCTATCTCTTGCGAGACAGGTAAAACGAAGGCGCGCATTGTAGCCATAAGCCTCACTTCGGGCAACACAAAAAACAAACCCCGCACTGCGGGGTTTGTTTTTACAAGCTTATTGAATTTTAGTGAGCGTTTAGATTGCAAAAAACCACCAGGCAATCGAGCCGCGCAGTTGGTTCAATTACATCATGCCACCCATGCCGCCCATATCGCCACCACCCATACCACCGGCTGGTTTGTCTTCTGGCAAGTCAGCGATCATGCATGCTGTAGTCAACATCAGGCCTGCGATGGATGCAGCGTGTTGCAAGGCAGTGCGAGTCACCTTGGTTGGGTCAACGACGCCCATTGCCAACATGTCGCCGTACTCGCTGCTAGCGGCGTTGTAACCGAAGCTACCTTTGCCTTCCAGCACCTTGTTGACGAC
>JAGVFD010000206.1 GCA_020057805.1 Sideroxydans sp.
CGTAATGCGAGACATTTCCACGCGGCCACCGGACTGATACACCACAACACCGCTGAAATTAGTTTGATGGGCGGCAAATACCATGGTACGCAACCATTCAGCATCCGACATAAGCGGATCAGCTTCTACATTGGAAACAGACAGGCAGGCCAACGCCAAAAATAACCGCCATTTTGAGGGGGGAAATATCACTATTTTGCTTCCACGCTGTGAATGTACGAAGCTGCACCCTGCACCTCTGCACTAGGAGAAAACTCTTGGTGCGCCATCAAATAATCATTCGACTGATATGCATTCGATTGAAAGGACGCTGGGCGCACCACATTGTCACTTTGCTGAACAGCCGCCAATTGCGGCCCAGGCTCTTTATCAATTTGAAGCGACATCCATGCCACCAACGCCAGCGCCATCACCGAGGCCACGGCAGACAACGCATAGTGCTTCAGACGTTGTGGCGCTCTACTTTGCGGCGCAAGCACTGTGGGTTCTGCCTGCAAACGCTCACCAATTGCAACACTTAAGTCACGATGAACGTATTCTGGTTGACGTAAAGCATCTCCAATTAAGTGATACATCGCCCAATCTTGAGAGGCTTGTGGATGTCGTTTTAATTTATCAAAGAACAATTCAGCATCGTCCTCAAACATTTCACCGTCCATCAAAACCGAAATTTCTTGTTTCATGCTTACCACCTTTTATCGTCGTTTGTGCCCAACAAGGGACGCAAATTAGTCGCCACCACTTCACGCGCACGAAAAATGCGCGACCTCACCGTTCCTATTGGACAATTCATCACCGCCGCGATTTCCTCATAACTCAAGCCTTCAATCTCACGCAAAGTTAACGCAGTACGCAAATCTTCAGGTAATTGCTGTAAAGAGGCATTTACCACTTCGACTACTTGCTTGCTCATTAATTCATTTTCAGGCGTCGCCACTTCATGCAACAAAGAAGCCTCTTCAAATGCCTCCGCCTCTTCCGTATCAAATGCAGTTGAGGTAGGCGCTTTCCGCCCCTTGGTGGTCAAGTAATTTTTAGCCGTGTTAATACCAATTCGATACAGCCAAGTATAAAAAGCACTATCACCCCGAAAGGCGGGAAGTGCTCTATAAGCCTTAATAAAAGCCTCCTGCGTTAAATCCTCTGCTTCGCCATTGTTACGTACAAACCTTGAAATTAAGCGCCCTAAACGGCGCTGATACTTAACCACCAGCAATTCAAATGCGTGCTTATCCCCGCGTTGCGCGCGCTCTACTAGTTGCTGATCGACCTCCCTATCACCCATGCCGTTTCCCGGTTTGTAAGTATTTTTGACTACTGATGCCCACTTGACGTGGTTCGCCAGTATAACCGTATGAGTGTTCTCTAGTCAGCCATGCCCGTAACGCGCGGATGGACAACGCAACTAAAATTTAGTTCATTTTGTCGTTTCCGCTTCAGGTTTTGCTATAGTCCACGCCATTAGTTCACCTCACAACTTTTCACTGTGCTGCGCTTTGACACCCTCATTATTGGTAGCGGACTAGCTGGCTTATCGCTGGCACTCAAACTGGCCGACCATCAAAAAGTCGCCATTGTTACTAAGAAACAACTCCTAGATGGCGCAAGTGCTTGGGCTCAAGGTGGAATTGCTGCAGTCCAAAGTCCAGAAGATAGTATTGAAGATCACGTCCGAGATACTCAAACAGCGGGGGTTGGATTGTGCGACCCCATCGCCACTCGCTTTGTCATTGAAAATGGTGCGCGAGCAATAAATTGGCTAATTTCCCAAAACGTACCTTTTGCAATGGACGATTCTGGGAAGCACTTTCATTTAACCCGAGAGGGTGGACACAGTCGCCGTCGCATTATTCATGCCGCTGACGCAACGGGTAAGGCCGTACAACAAACTTTAGCGGCAAAAGTGCGCGCACATCCCAACGTGACCATTCTTGAGCATCACATCGCAGTCGATTTAATTACGGGGAAAAAATTAGGCAAGGATGACGCTCGCTGTCACGGTGCTTACATACTCAACACATTACAAGGGAAAGTTCACACCATTGCGGCGAACCACACCGTGCTAGCCACTGGCGGCGCGGGTAAGGTGTATCTCTACACGACAAACCCAGATACCGCAACAGGCGATGGCATTGCAATGGGATGGCGTGCGGGATGTCGTGTCGCCAATATGGAATTCATGCAATTTCACCCCACCTGCTTGTTCCACCCCCATGCAAAATCATTTCTGATTACTGAGGCGGTAAGGGGGGAGGGAGGGATTCTAAAACTTCCTGATGGCAGTCGATTTATGCCTTGGCATGATGAACGCGCCGAGCTGGCGCCCCGTGATGTAGTGGCGCGCGCTATCGACTATGAGATGAAAAAACGCGGATTGGATTGCGTTTATCTCGACATTTCTCACCAGCCAGAAGCATTTTTGCGCGAACATTTTCCGACCATCTACGAACGTTGCTTAAGTCTAGGAATAGACATTTCTAAACAACCTATTCCCGTGGTACCAGCGATGCATTTCACCTGCGGCGGATTGATGACCGATTTGTCCGCCCATACCGATGTCGCCAATTTATATGCCGTTGGCGAAACGGCTTATAGCGGATTGCACGGGGCAAATCGTTTGGCCAGCAACTCACTATTGGAATGCCTGGTATTCGCCGAGGCCGCCGCCCAAGATATTCTGATGCAATCTGCCAGTCCCAGAGAGTCACTCCCTAGCTGGGATGAGAGTCGTGTGACGGATGCAGATGAACAAGTAGTTATTTCTCACAACTGGGATGAGTTGCGTCGCTTTATGTGGGACTACGTTGGAATTGTGCGAACCACAAAACGTCTTCAACGCGCACAACATCGTATTCAATTGCTGCACGAGGAAATCAATGAGTACTACCGAAATTTCCACGTTAGCGCAGACCTGCTAGAACTACGCAATCTGGTACAAACCGCCGATCTCATCGTACAAAGCGCATTACTGCGCCACGAAAGCCGAGGTCTGCATTTCAGCAAGGACTACCCCGAAACATTACCCGAAGCAAAACCCACCATACTTTCACCCTAGTAGTAATTCATTGCTTCCACTTGAGCGCGACTCGCAAACGACGAAAGGCATCTGCGCTCATGGCATCTGGCATCACCAGTACCGTTCTTGTTGCACGTTCGTTATAGCGCAACA
>JAGVFD010000227.1 GCA_020057805.1 Sideroxydans sp.
AATTTGAAGTAACCTCTTTTCTGTCGCCACATCACAGGGCGTCGCCTCTAAACATTTTTATTTAACTTCATGGCGCACCCAACACACAAACAACCCGCTTATTCCGAACGCGCCTTGCTACTCACCCTTGCGGGCATCCAGTTCAGCCACATCCTTGACTTTATGATCATGATGCCCTTGGGGCCGTTGTTGATGCGCGAGTTGGGCATTACCACGCATGAGTTTGGGTTGTTGGTGGCGTCGTATAGTTTTAGTGCCGCCTTTTCTGGCTTGTTGGCTGCGACCTTTGTGGATAAGTTCGAGCGCAAGCGTTTAATCTTGGTCATGTTCTTATTTTTTGGATTGGCGACGCTGGCGTGTGGCCTAGCGCCTAGTTACGCCACGCTCATCATCGCGCGCGGCTTGGCGGGGGCGTTCGGCGGAGTATTAGGTGCATTGGTGCAAACCATCATCGGTGACACCATTCCTTTCGCACGACGCGCCACCGCGAGTGGCACCGTGTCGGCGGCTTTCTCATTTTCAACGGTGGCGGGTGTGCCGCTGTCTTTGTGGTTGGCGAGTTACTTTCAGTGGCGCGCGCCGTTTATTTTCATCGTGGGGTTGGTGGCGATTTTCATGGTGATTGCCATTCGCGTATTGCCCGAGCTACGCCATCACATGAGTCAAGAAAAACAAGCGCATCCCTTTTCATCTTTGTTCGCGGTGATGCGGGATGCCAACCATTGGCGTGCGATGACGCTGTCCGCGCTCATCATCTTTTCCGGCTTCACTGTCATCCCTTACATCACCGTGTATGCGGTGAACAACATCGCCATCAGCCAGCACGACATCGCTTACATCTACTTGGTGGGCGGCGCGGCAACGTTGGTGACAGCGCGGATCATTGGCAAGTGGGCGGATGTGGCAGGTAAGGTGCGTGTGTACCGCATCGTTGCCTTTGCAGCGATGGTACCTTTGCTTGCCGTGACACAGATTCAAACTGCTTCGCTAGCTTGGTGGCTGGTCTGCACGACTTTGTTCTTCGTCCTCATCTCAGGACGTTTCATTCCTGCCATGGCCATCATCACCTCGGCCGCACAACCCAAGTTGCGCGGCACGTTTATGTCGCTCAATGCCACCATGCAATCCTTGGCGATGGGATTGGCTGCGACCTTGAGCGGCTTCATCATCACGCAAGATGCGAGCGGCAATATCGTCGGGTATCAGAACGTAGGTTATGTCGCCATCGTCGCCAACCTCATTGCCATCTGGTTTGTGTCGCGCGTGGTGATGCACGATGCGCATCCTAATTTGCCCGACGTCACGCCCAAGTGATTTCAGGGCGTCTCTAATAATTCGTCGTACCGGCGCAGGCCGGTACCCAGCGGTTTTATTAAACAAGGCTTTGACTTTGCTTCGCAAGGAACTTTTTTTCTGAACTGGATACCGGCCTGCGCTGGTATGACGAAATTTGAATTATTAGTGGCATCTTCAATGAAATTATTGTGTAGGAGCCAGCGCGTCAGACGAATTGTAAATTGCCTGTGCTAGACTCCCCGCCCATGAATTTCTCCCCCTCACCGCAAACGCAAGCAAGCAAGCAAGCAAGCAAGCAAGCAAGCAAGCAAGCAAGCAAGCAAGCAAGCAAGCAACGGGTTGCGCCGTCCGCATTAAGTTCCCGCACTAAACATTGCGCGCCGCGCGCACCTCCTTGAGCCGTCATGCAACTGCATGATGAAAATCAATTCAACTCAAGGAGAACCCCGATGTTTGCCACACCCAGAACAATAATCACGAACTTCACCTTCATTGCCAGCCTGCTTTTATCTAGCTTGGCACAGGCCGATATTCTGGCCTGTTTCAACTTCCTCAAGGCGCAGGATTACGCACGCGCAGAAAGCGAAGCGCAGCAACTACTTCAAGGCGGCAACCTCAATCGAGTTGATGAGCGTTATGCCCAACTATGTCTAGGTCAAGCCTATAACAATATGGGGCGCACTCAAGATGCGCTGCCGGCCTTCCAACGTGTGGAAGCACTATCGCAAACCACCAAAGAGCTGGCTATTGCGTACAACTGGCTGGGCTTAACTTATGACGACCTGAATGATCTGGATCGTGCCGAACTGTATGATCAGCGCGCGCTCAAAGCCTTTCGCGAACTAGGCCAAAAGCAAAATGAAGCCAGCACGCTGAACAATCTGGCACAGGTTGTAGAACGTCGTGGCGATTCGGGGCGCGCAATCAAGCTTTACCGCGAAGCTATGGCTATGCAGCCAGACGCAGAACAGGGCATCACGCTCAACAATATCGCGATGATCCATAGTTCGCGTAAGGAGTACAAAGAGGCGATCAGGCTGCTACGTCAGGCCATCGAAATCGACCGCCGCAACGGCAATGCGCATGACACAGCAATGAAGCAAATCAACCTTGGAGATGTTCTGTGTAATGCCAAACAATACCGGGCAGCAGAAAAGGAGCTACTGGCTGGTCTCAATGCCATCCGTCTGTTGGGTGATAAGGGTTGGGAGGCATCGGCTTATAAGGCACTGGCAAAGCTAGCGATTGATCAAAAAAACAAAGACGAAGCGCGTAAGTATTATTTACAGGCTGTGTTGACTTATCGTGAGATTGGCGATGAGGCAAGTGCTAACGAAATCGTCAGTGCAGGTTGGGTGGAGAGATAATCATGAAAATTCCTAGTTCGTTCGGCTATCAAGTAATCGCGCCAATGTTGCTTGGTTTTGTTATTGGCTTAACCAATATCTTTGGTTGTGATGATTTTGTATTGAAAAAACTTGAGTATTGGCTACATGACAATCCGACAGGCATTTTTATGTTGGGGCTTTATCTGGTGATTTTGGGAATGGTAGGCATTGCAGGCTTCTTAATCGACACTGAAAATCTCAAGAATCATATCCGCAAGATTTCCTTTGTTGCGTGGTATAGCAAACTCGCTGGACTGCTTTCAGGATTGGCGATTAGTGCCATTATCTTTGGCTCTACAACAGAAATTGTCTTGCTTGGATTTTATTCGGCGTTGTTATTTGCGATTACTTGGATGTTTTGGACTTTTGAAAAAATGGTATTTGCCGAGACACCAGATGAAGGCAAAAAGAAATTGGTTTCTGGTGCGGCCTCAGCATGTTCTTTGCTAATTGGGGTATTTGCTTTTTACTTGGCTTGGAACGATTCGCAAGGGGGACAATTGTGAAATCATTTTTCGTTATATTAGCTGCTTGGCTAATCTCTTATTCGAATGCGTTTGCACAAAACGCCGCCCCCTTCGGGCAAGAACTCGGCCTTTCCACCTATGCCCAAGTGAAGCAGCAGGTAGGCGGCAAGACCTCGCTTTCCGATGCGGGAAAAAACAAGTTTTCTGGCGGTAAGATGCTGCAAGGTGATGGCGACGGGTTGGGTATCGAGGGCTTATCTGGCGTTACGTTCATTTTCGATAAGTCGGACAAGCTGGCGGCAGTGACACTGACGTTACCCAAAGACAGTTTCAAGCAAACATTGGGCGCGCTTTCCGCCAAGTACAAGCTTATCGAGAAGCAAGTGCCGTTCGTTGGCAGTGCCTCTGCCAGATTGCAGCAGGGCGATTCGGTGATTGAGCTGGATGCGCCGCACATGTCGTTTGAGATGACGGTGCTGTATGCAACCAAGAGCTTGAAGCAGGCGTTCTCGCAGCAATCTGGCAATGAGCGGGCGGCGCAGGAGAAGCGGCAGGCGGATATGTTTTAGCGAGTAGGGTGGGCATATTTTTGTGCCCACGCTGTTCCGAGGTTTTACCGCGCGGGCATAAAAACGTGCCCACCCTACAAGTCTAATTTTCCTGACGTCACGCCCAAATAAGCCGCTCATCTTTTCTGAGGACTTGCCGATAGTTCAGATGTAAAGAACAGGGAGGAAGTTGTCATGCGCTATGTGTCGGATGTAAAGCCAGTGGTAACGGGGGCGAATTCCAGCCTCGTTCCTAGCTTGTCATCCGTGCATGCGGTGAAGCCGATCCATTCTCGTGAGCAGGCGGTCTTTTTAGTCACCGCACGGCATCATAATCAGCCGAAAGCCTCGATAGAGGCGGATGCAAAATCCCTAACAAAGCTGCCTTTGCAAGAGAGGCGCACGGCCTGTCGCCGTATCCATAACCAGAAAGTATTGATTGAGCTACGCTCGGGGGTGGATAGACGACATCACGATTTGTTGGGTGGTCATGTTGCTGAACATATCGACGAGAAAGTCTGAATCAAAAAATTTGCCACAGAGGTCACAGAGCACACAGAGATGGAGGTTAGCTGACCTAGGTGTTGGTTTTCTCTGTGGTCTCTGTGTACTCTGTGGCTAAAGATCTGGCAGTTGATTTAACGTTTCGCCCGAGTCAGAAACACCGTCACTTCTTCACGATCATGGTAGAGCTGCTTGGTCTCTAGGCGATAACGAATGCCCTTTGCGTTGAGCGCGGTGCGTATTGATGTCAGTGCGACATTTAACGCTTCTACGCGTTTCTTCATCGGCAACTTCAAATTGAAGATGGCGTGCATGGTGTGCCCATCTATGAACCACTCGGTCACCAACGTTGCCACGCGTTGCGGTTGTTCCACCATGTCGCATACCAACCAATCTACCGTTTTTTGGGGGCGGAATTTGAAGCCATCTTGGCGTAGATGCTTGATGTTTGGGTGACCTGCAGCCGCCCCTTTGAGCGGGCCGTTATCCACTGCGGTGACACTTAATCCACGTTGTACCAACTGCCAAGTCCATCCACCTGGCGCTGCGCCCAAGTCCACAGCGGTCATGTGTGGCTTCAGCCATTGAGATTGATCTTTTTTAGTCAGGAATACTTCGAATGCTTCAGCCAGTTTCAAATAGGAGCGGCTGGGCGCGTCGTTCACCATGCTGACGCGCTGGATGCCATTGAGTGCGCTGTTGCTGTTTTCTGGATTGCTGGTGGCAATCAATGCACGTTGTTCATTGGGGAAAAAGATATGCAAGCGCGGCAAGCTAGGGTCATCAATCAAGCGGGATGTCTCGCGTAGCGCCTCTTCCAGCAAGGGTTGAAAGCGCTTGGTGAAGCCCGATAGCGTTTTTCCATCGTTGGTGTCGGGCACTTCCAGATAGAGCGCACCAAATTTCTCTGGCACATCAGGAATCGCAGCGAGCAATGGGCTGAGACGGTCGCGCTCTGGCAAATCGGTTACCTCGCTATGCAAGGTCAATAGTTGGCGCACGAAAGTGAGTTGTTTGTAGGCAAGTTTGGCTTTGCCCTGCATCACCAGATAGCCGTTGTTCTCATCGGCTTCTATGATTTTGGCTTGCGTTTCTTCGATGCAATCGCGTTCGAAACCAGGGCGGCAGTAAATGAGCCAAGCGGGGAGAGTGGGATCGATCATGGGTAGGCGCGGAATCTCGGTAAGTGGATATGCCAGCGGATGGCCGCCAGACGAATAATAACGATGACAAGCATAGCGGCTATCAGCGCAAAGTTGTGTGTCATGCCGAAATGGTCGAGGGCAAGTAATAGCAGCGCCCCTGCCAGTGCTGCCGTGGCGTAGATGTCAGTACGGAAAATAAGTGGGACTTCGTTACATAGAATGTCGCGGATGACACCACCGAACACCCCTGTGATGACCCCCATTAAGGCGGCGATAAACCAATGCACCTGCAAACTCATGGCTACGCTGGTACCAATGACAGTGAACAGCGCGAGACCGACGGCATCAGGTAGCAGAAAGAAATTTTTGGGGATGCTAATTTTGCGTTCGAGATAGAACGTCAGCATGGCACCGGCGATGCCCACTACCACATAGAGTGGGTCGTGAATCCAATACACAGGCAAACGCCCAAGCAATATGTCGCGCACCGTGCCACCGCCGATGCCAGCAATCACCGCGATGGTGGCCACGCCGAAGAGGTCGAGCTCGCGGCGTTGGGCTTCCAGTGTGGCGGTGATAGCGCAGACGCCGACTGCACAAAGATCGAGGATGTAGATGAGGCTCATAGAGGTCGTGCTCAAAGGGGCGCGCATTATACGAGGTGGCGCTTAGCTCGGTGGTAGAATCCGCGCCTCATTTTTAGGTGGTATTCATGGCAAAAAAATATGACTTGATTGTGTTTGACTGGGACGGCACGGTGATGGATTCCACGGCGATTATCGCCACGTCGATCCAATCTGCGTGTCGTGATTTGGGTTTGACTGTG
>JAGVFD010000085.1 GCA_020057805.1 Sideroxydans sp.
CCAAGACGCTAGAAACTTTCCCCAATCCGCAACCTAAACGTGATTACCACATTCACATGGAAGTGCCTGAATTTACATGCTTATGCCCCAAAACAGGACAGCCAGATTTTGCCACACTCATTTTGGATTACATCGCCGACCAGCAATGCGTTGAATTGAAGAGTCTTAAGCTGTACATGTGGTCATTCCGTGATGAAGGACACTTCCACGAAGATGTCACCAACCGCATCTTGGATGACTTGGTTGCCGCCACCCAACCTCGTTTTATGCGCCTCACTGCGAAATTTTATGTACGTGGTGGAGTGTTCACCAATGTGGTGGCTGAACATCGTAAGGCAGGCTGGCAACCCACTCCGCTTGTTGAATTGACGCAGTTTGCTACCCAGTCCAATACGCGCGGCTAAATTCAATGGAATACCAACGCCTCGGCAGTAGCGATCTAAAAGTCTCCGCCCTGTGTTTAGGCACGATGACATTCGGGGAACAGAACACCGAAGCCGAAGCGCACACGCAGCTCAACTATGCGATTTCACGTGGCGTCAATTTTATCGACACCGCCGAGATGTATCCGGTCGCGCCGCGTGCCGAAACCGTGCATCGAACCGAGTCTTATATTGGCTCTTGGCTTAAGCATCAGCCACGCGAAAAGCTGATTGTTGCAACCAAAATTGCAGGGCCTTCACGTGGTTTTACATGGATTCGCGGGACACCGCGCATTAACCGCGAACATATCACCGCCGCCGTTGATGCCAGCTTGCGTCGCTTAAACACCGACTATATCGACCTCTACCAAATCCACTGGCCGGATCGCTATGTGCCCATGTTCGGCTCAACTAGCTACGATGTGACGCAGGAACGCGAAGCCACCAGCGTGGCCGAGCAGTTACAAGCCCTAGCCGAGCAGGTTCAAGCAGGGAAAGTTCGGCATATTGGCTTAAGCAATGAAACCCCTTGGGGGGTGGCGGAGTTTGTGCGTTGCGCGGAACAGCTCGGCCTACCTAAAATCGTCAGCGTGCAAAACGCTTACCACTTATTGAACCGTACCTTTGAGAGCGGACTCGCCGAGACTTGCCATCACACGGGAGTAGGCTTGCTGGCCTACAGCCCGCTGGCGTTTGGTTGGCTCACGGGAAAGTACAGTGTGAATACCCAAGCACAGGGGCGTATTACCCTCTTTCCCAATTTTGGGCAGCGTTATGCCAAAGTAAATGTGCCTGCCGCCACCAGTGAATATCTGCGTATTGCCCAAGAAGCCAACCTTACCCCTGCCACACTGGCATTGGCCTTTGCACGCACCCGATCATTCACCAACAGTGTCATCGTCGGTGCAACCACCTTGACGCAACTGAAAGAAAATTTGGATAGCGCCGCCGTCTTACTACCCAAAGAAGTGTTAGAAAAAATTGAGGCTGTGCATCGAATTTATCCCAATCCGGCGCCTTAACAACGGCACAATTCGAGTATTATTCGCCCCGTTCACTTAATTAATCCCAAGGAGTAATTCATGCAAAAGAAAATCTTCGCCGTAATTCTCATCATTCTCACCAGTGGCGCTTGGTTTTACCTAGACATGTTAAATAAACAAGCGATTAAAGAATCCGAACAAGCCCGGGTTGAAATGGAACAACTGCGCGCGCAGGCCAAGGCACGGGCGGAAGCAGCGCTAAATTTGGGCGTGCAATTGGCGGCGGATTTAACGGCTTGCAAAGCGGCGGCACAAGCAGCGAAAACAGAGTTCGTTACTAAGAATCAAGTACCAGTAAAACGCAAACCTGGCGAATTCACATTGACACCCGCTCTCACAGAAGAAGCGAACAAAACCTTTGATGCGGCAAACACAGCCTGTCAAAGTATTTACGATTCACGCATCAAGAGTGGTACTTGAACAAGTAAGAACTTTAACGTTCTTCGTCTTTGGGTTGTAGACACGCAGCTTCTTTACACCCAAAGACGGAGAAATATTTCCACCAAACTACCAGCAACAAAGGAAATAGTGCTAACCATAGCCAGTTTCCGTCATCCTTTAAGTTCAACTCCCCCTTCCACCAGCCTGACACCACTTTGAGGCTAACAACCAATAGCCCCAGCAACACAACCAGCATCAAAGGGCGAAGTAATGCATCCCGTAGAGTTTTATTCATTGTGTAGTAAGTAATTCGGTCAAAGATACGCCACGACTTTGATGTGGCAACGCCAGATAGCGCTGCGTTTGCATTTCGGTTAGGCGACTCACAATACGTTGCGCTTCGCTATTCAATGCGGATGCTTCGTACAACGTCGTCAAGTTTGCGGCAAACGAGGCAACCAACTGCACATGATTGTCGTACAGCACATCTATCAACCAAGTAAAACGGCGCGCCGCAGCCGCATTGTCGGTATTGAACTGGGGAATGCTGGATATGAACAGCGTGGGATAACGATGGGCGATTTGCAGATAGTCCGACTGATCGTGATTGCCCCCACAGAGGGCGCCAAACTCGAACCACACCACTTCCCGCGCATCGCGTTTAACTGGTATCTGGATATTGCCCACTTGAATGGTGTTTGCCACACAATGCAATCCTGCGGTAAGGCGTTGGAATAAGGATTGCATGAGCAATTCTGTCGCAGGGTCGCTCGTCAACATAAACAAGGGGTCGCGTGCCATTTGCAAAAGCCGATAGTCAGTGTCGCTATCGAGGTGCAACACTTTCAAGTCGCGTTTGAGTAAGGCAATCGCAGGTAAAAAATTTTGTCTTTGCAATCCATTGGGATACAAACCGTCTGGGGCAAAGTTGGACGTAGTCAACAGCACCACCCCTCGTTCCAGCAAAGCCTGTAGCAAGCGCCCCAATATCATCGCATCCGCAATGTCATCCACATGAAATTCATCCAGACACAGCAAACGTGTGGATTGCTCCATCTTATTAGCGAGCGCCATTAAGGGATCACGCTCATGCGCAAGTAGCTTCATTTCATGATGCACTTCAGCCATAAAATTATGGAAATGAATGCGGCGCTTACGCCGGTAAGGCAAGCAATGGTAAAAGCCATCCATTAAAAAAGTTTTACCGCGCCCAACACCGCCCCAAATGTACAAACCGTTGGGCACATCTGGACTCAATAAACTACGCCCTAAAAACTGATTACGTTTAGCTTTGAATTCCACCAACTGTAGCCACAATGTTTCCAACTCTTCGATGGCAGCGAGTTGCCGGCTATCACAGACAAACCCAGAATCTGCGCAGGCGGCTTGATACCATGCCTTCGGGCTCATTCCAGCCGTCTCCATCAGACAACATCCTCAATAAACTCAAGCGCATTGTCATCTGGGTCACGACAAAATAAAGCACGCCTGCCTGATTGACTCAAGCTGTACACAATGCCTGCTTGTTCCAATTGCTGAATTAAAGTGGCGAGATTGTTCACACTCAATGCCACGTGCCGATCTCGCCCACCATGAGTAGGGCGCACCACGCCCTCTTCCGGATTGGGCAACAGCATAAGATGGATTTGCTGCCGAGGTGCAACGTCATACCAAACCCCATCAAAACTCATAACAGGCCTGTTGATATCGGGACGAAGACCTAATACGCGCTCATAAAAATTACGTGCTTGAGAGAGGTTGCGCGTAATAAAAGTGGCATGATGAAACCCATTAATCATTTAATTTCTCCGCAAGAGTCGTTACAGCGTTTGACACTCAACATCAAATCCTTAAATTGAAAAAAAGTGTCAGCCTACAATGACTCATCTGTCACAAAAATGCCTACACCCACAGCATCAGCTACAATCGCCTCACTTTACAGGTGGTCATCCGCTTCGTCACCTAAAACACATAACGCAAAGGGAATATGCTTTTAAGCCTCTTCATTATTGTTGTAGAAATTGTGCTGATTACCGCATTGAATTATGCAATGAAGAGTTCGCATATTTCCATCGACGTTCTCTATTGCCTACCCATCATACAAGCTGCAAGTGCCAAGTCGCTATTGGCTAAACGTAGAACTGACTCTGCCTTCCCCTATCTACTTGGATTGGTCGTTGCTTTTGCTTGGAGCTTTTCGGAATACCTCATTGCCTCTGAAGACATTTCAACAACTGCGCTTGCACTTAATGTTTTCACACGAGCCATCACTTTTGCCATTCTCGGTCGAGTTGTCTCACGCCTATGGCATGAACGTGAGTATGGTCAAAAGGATTTTCTTACCGACCTTGCCAACCGCCCCAATTGGATTGAAAAACTAGAACAAGAGCAACTGCGTTCAGAGCGCTCTCGCCAGCCTTACTCTTTGCTCTATATTGGAGCTAAGGGACATTTCGTGGAGGTTTTATAGCCGTTAAGTCCCGTGTCTATTGGGCGAAGCGGAATAATTAGACAAGGTGTTAGTCTAATCCGATGAA
>JAGVFD010000161.1 GCA_020057805.1 Sideroxydans sp.
AAACGTTTTGAATATTGGGCAAGCCTGCGTAAGTAGAAGCCACACCGCCTGCGGTGATCTTGCGGATGGTGCTGTTCATTTCATCTGCAACATAGATGTTGCCTGCGCTATCTACCGCAAGACCTTGCGGCCCATCAAATCGAGCGGCTGCCCCTGTGCCGTCAGTAATGTCAGGGACACCTGCCGTACCTGCAAGTGTTGACACAACACCCGCACTTATCTTTCGGATGATGTGATTGCCTGTGTCAGACACGTACACATTACCAGCGCTATCGACAGCAATGCCTTGAGGTGCATTGAATTTTGCAGTTGCTGTCGCACCATTGGTGCTTCCTGCCGCACACCCCACTGCGTTAGTGCAACCTGCGAAAGTGGTGACCACACCTGCGGGTGTGATTTTGCGGATGTTATTGTTGAAAGAATCCGCCACATAAAGATTGCCCGTTGAGTCGATAGCAATGGAGTGGGGAAATACGAACTCCGCTAGCGTGCCCGTCCCATCTTTGTTTTGTCCTGTAGGTGCAGCTCCGGGTACGGGAATAAGTCCCGCGAATATAGTAACCGCCGCTGAAGAGGTGACCTTGCGGATATTTCCATCATCCATATTGGCCACGAATAAGTTGCCAGCACTGTCGATAGTGATGCCAGTAGGGGTTATGAATGAGGCGGCTGAACCTGTGCCATCTATGCTGCCACCTGTCACACTCACATTAGCTAAAGGGCTTCCTGCGAAGGTGCTGACAACACCTGCGCTGGTGATTTTCCGAATAGTATTGTTTCCAGAATCCGCAACATAGACATTGCCTGCCGCATCCACTGTTAATCCAGTAGGCATATTGAATTTAGCGGAAGTACCTGCAGGAGGAGTGGGTGTTGTAGGTGTGGTAGGTGTGGTGGGTGTCGTAGGAGTAGTTGGGGCTGCGGGCGTGCTACCACCGCCCCCACACCCCATCATCAATGACACAGCCAGTGTGGCAATAAAAATGCCTCTGTTTTTAAGTCTTAACGAATTCAAGCGCATGATCTTTCCCCTTAAAGAGTTCATCTAAACATTGAGCGTTGGCCTCGTCGTTGTTAAAAGAGCGAGAGGCGAAGGGTGCTTCACTATCGTTCAATACTTCAATGTGCCGTTTAATGTTGCGGTGGTCTTTAGTGCAATGGGCGCTCCTATAGCAGGCACCAGTTGAAAGCCGGGAACTGCGGTATTAGTAAATGTCACTGTTTTTGCAACAGTATCTCGGGCAATTCCAGTGGCAGCTGTTTTTTCCCAATAGTATGAAGTTGTCGAACCGCCCGCAGTGGTTACAAAAACCAAGGCAACATTATTCGTTTTGTTCACGGTATCCTCGGTAACTGTCAGGCTTACTGAACCTGCGGTGACCGCGCCCGCCCAAATTGTCCCGGGTAGTATTGGGTCTGTTAAATCGGTGACTCCTTGGGTGAAAGTCATACTTGAAGGTAGGGTACCATCTCCCGTTTGTTGCAACGTGCCCGTGCCAGCAGCCACTTGAACATCTGGATTGTTGGGTACGGCTACGGTGCTACTCCCGCCGCCACCGCATCCTGCCATCCATAGTGTGGAAATTAAGCCTAATGTGAGGCCTGTGTTTCTAATGTTGGAAGGAATTAATTGCATGACTTTTCTCCTAAAGTTAATGACGTTAGTAAAAATGGATGGATCCAAAATCTATACTTCAATCGCAATACTTCTGCGCAAATGTTAAGTAGGTTGTTGTGATTTGTATGTCACCAGAATAGGTGACAAAAATTAATTGGTCGTATGGCAGAATTTAGTCCCGTTAGGTTTGGATAGTGCTAAATAAGACCTACCTATAGGGGCACTTTCAAAGAGGAAAAATATGCCACAACATCTTCTTAATTCTCAAATCCGTATTGCGTTAGTAGAGGACGATATTTTTTTTCAGAACGCGCTGAATGCGGCGATTCAAGCCACGTCAGATTTGGTTTTGCTGAAAGTGGTGGGTACACGTGCACAAGGCTTGCGGATGCTGGAGGATGAGCCGGTCGATGTATTGTTGGTTGACCTAGGTTTGCCGGATGGTTCAGGCATTGATGTAATCAGTGCGGCACATGAAAAGTGGCCGAGGTGCAACATCATGGTAAGTACAAATTTTGGCGACGAATTGCATGTGATGCAATCGCTAGAAGCAGGTGCGGCAGGCTATTTGCTCAAAGACAGTGAGCCTGAAAATATAGTTTTCGAAATTCGCAGTTTGAATGCGGGGGGCAGTCCAATTAGTCCACTCATTGCTCGGCACATTTTGACGCTTTTTAGATTAAGGCATCAGTCGGTTCCTGCTGCGGATGTTGACAACAAGCCCGACAAACAGCTATCGGTGCGCGAGATGGAGGTACTGGAATTAATTATCAAAGGTTTTACGGCCGATGAAATATCCGCGTTGATTGCCGTATCTCGCAATACGGTATCAACTTTTATTCGTCGTATTTACGCTAAGTTGCAAGTGCATTCAAAAGCTGAGGCCATCTACGAAGCCCGCAGACAAGGGGTATTGAAGATTTAAGGGCGTTTTCGCTGCCCTATCAGGTAACTAAATAATGAGCTATGTATTGTTCCCAAAGTTGTCCAACCCATTTCGCTTTGACGAAGAGCGGGTGCTGGTTGAGGAATTACAAGTTTTGTTGCGTAATTACGCCGCTGCGGCTTTGCCGCTTGCGTTGCTTATTTTGTTGTTACTTTGGGCTTTGCCTAGCGCCAACAATGCGCAAGTCATGCAGTTGTGGGGAGTGTTGGCCATTTTGAGTACGCTCAACTTTTACCTATTTGCACGTCGTCATCTTCGCGCTGGAATTTCTCTTGAGCAGGCGCGACACCTAGCTTGGTCATGTGTCTATTTGCGATTGTTGGACGGTGTGCTGTGGGGGCTGCTGATATGGGTGGCCTTTGATACAAATAGGGAGGCAGGTAACATTTTAATTTTTGCTTCGATAGCGAGTATGGCGGGCGGGGCGGTCTCTACACTGTCCCCCGTATTTTTGGTCTATATCGCCTATGCGTTGCCGTTATTGGGGCTAATGGCAATTAATATGTGGCTCACAGGTGACCCTACCTATAGCGTAATTGGTTGGGCGGGTGTTTTGTATTTCTTTGCAATGCTATCGCAAGCGCATAACACCCTGAACGCGGTGCGTTCATCCATCAAATTGCGATTTGAATTGATTGAAAGTAATCGCATGTTGAGTGAAATAGCGCAACGGGAAACGTTGGCTAAAGAGCGCAGGCGCTTGGTGCAAGATATGCATGATGGGTTGGGCTCCTCATTGGTCAGTGCCTTGCGCGTGGCAGAGCACGGAAAAATGGGTGAGGAGGAAGTGGCTGAAGTTCTTCGGGGGTGTATTGACGACTTGAAGTTGGCGATTGACTCTATGGAAACGGTAGAGTCCGATTTGTTGTTATTACTCGCCACTTTGCGTTATCGCTTGAGTCCGCGTTTGGTAAGTATGGGCATCACACTCAAATGGGAGGTGCAAGTTGTGCCCATGCTTGAATGGCTTGATCCCAGAAACTCCCTGCACATTTTGCGAATCCTCCAAGAGGTTTTTACGAACATCATTAAGCACACTCATGCTACGGAAATTCGTGTAGCCACCTCTGCGCAAGAGGATTATGCAGTGGTCACCATCACTGATAATGGACAAGGATTTAATCTGGAGACGGCGCTTGAAAGTGGCGGGAAAGGTTTGTCGAATCAGTTGCGCCGTGCTGAATTTATTGGGGCTGAAGTGAATTGGTTTTCAAGTGCAACGGGGACTTGTTTTACATTACGCCTTCCTATTACGCAGCTGTCTGAAAGCATGTCGTGCTCACCGGAATAAGTGTTACTTAATCAGCTGATTCATCGAAATAATTGGCATCAAGATGGCCAACACGATGATAAGAACCACCGCGCCCATGATGAGGATGAGGATGGGTTCGAGGAGGGAGGTGAGGGTGCTGACGAAGCCGCTGACTTCTTGCTCTTGTTGTTTTGCGACGCGGTTGAGCATGACATCGAGCTTGCCGCTTTTTTCGCCGCTGGAGATCAGGTGAATCAGTACGGGGGGGAATAAACCCGACACGGCGAGGGCGCGGCTCAAGCTCACGCCTTCACGTACTTTGCGCGCGGCTTCATCCAAGGCGTAGCGCATGGGCAGATTGCCCACCACGCCAGAAGCCGCTGACAGTGCGGTGAGTAGCGGCACGCCACTGCCGAACAGGATGGATAAGGTGCTCGCCATGCGCGCGGTGTTCACGCCTTGAATCAGTCTGCCTAATACGGGCACACGCAACATTTTGCGATGCAAACTGGCGCGCACGCTTTCTTGTTTTAGCATGTGTCTCGCGCCGAAAAATCCTGCAATCACTAGCACCAACAGATACGGCCATGCGGCGGCAAGTCCGTCAGTAATCCAAATGAGGCTGCGTGTGAGTAGGGGCAATTGCTGGTGTGATTGCTCGAATACTGAAATAACTTGCGGCACGACGTAGAACAATAATCCGCCCACGATGAGAATAGCGACCACGGTGACGATGGCGGGATAGACGAAGGCGAGGCCGACCTTTTGTTGTAGTGCGTGTTGGTTCTCGCTGTAAGTGGCGAGTTGATCCATCACCGTGTCTAGTTCGCCGGATGCTTCGCCCGCTTTGATTAGCGCGCGGTGTAGTTCGGGGAAATCGTTGGGATGTTGCGCGACCGCTTGCGCCAAGGTTTGACCTGCCAGTACGTCAGCACGTATCGCCGCCAACAGCCCGTGTTGATAGGGATTGGTACTTTGTTCAATGAGCACAGAGAGGGCTTGTTCTAAAGGCAAACCTGCTTCTAATAATGTCGCCAGCTGGCGCAGCAATAAACTTAAGTCAGCCAGCGAAAGTTTTTTACGTGAAAAGCTGAATGAGGCTTTTTTGTTCTGTTCAGTCGTGGTTTCGACTTCCAAAACGAATAGGCCAGAATCACGTAATTGATTGCGCGCACTGCGCGGTGAGTCGGCTTCGATGATGCCGCTTTGCTGCTTGCCAGTGGTATCTAGGGCTTGGTAGTGGAAGGCTGGCATAGTTTAGTCTTGTAAATATAAAACAAGCTACAGAGATCACAGAGTGCACAGAGAAATAGGCGCTGCGCATGAGTCGGTGGCGTGAATTGTTTTTCTCTGTGATCTCTGTGTCCTCTGTGGAAAATGGGTTTGACTTGAACGTTTAATCGCGCGTGACGCGGATGACTTCTTCCAGCGAGGTCTCGCCGCTCACCACCCAGCGTAAGCCGTCGTCGCGCAAGTTGAGCATGCCGTGTTGTTGTGCGTAGTCGCGCATGTCTTGTTCGCTTTTATGAGCGTGAATCATGCTGCGTAAGTGGTCGTCCACGGGTAAAAATTCATAGATGCCGGTGCGACCGCGATAGCCCGTTTGTCCACACGCCGCACAACCGACAGGGCGATAGAGCAAATTCGGTTGGCCGATTTTGGCGAGCGTGTTGAGTTCAGTGGCATCGGGCGGGTAGGCTTCTTTGCAGCTGGGGCACAGGCGGCGCACTAGACGTTGCGCCAACACACCCAACATGCTGGACGAGAGTAAGAAGGGCTCGACGCCCATATCGGTGAGGCGTGTGATGCTACTGACGGTATCGTTGGTGTGCAGCGTGGCTAATACCAAATGCCCTGTAAGGCTGGACTGCACAGCAATTTGCGCGGTTTCCAAATCACGAATTTCACCAATCATAATTACGTCGGGGTCTTGCCGCAGGATGGCGCGCAGGGCGCGGGCAAAGCTCATATCAATGCGCGGATTCACTTGCGTTTGGCTGATGCCATCGAGGTCGTATTCGACGGGGTCTTCTACCGTCATCACGTTGGTCACTGTGGCATCCACGCAAGACAGCGCCGCGTACAGCGTCGTGGTTTTGCCTGAACCGGTGGGGCCCGTCACCAAAATAATGCCGTGCGGTTGCTTCACCAATTCTTCAATTTGTTGCAAGGCAGTTGAGCTCATGCCGAGTTTGGCGAGATTCAAGCGGCCTGCTTCTTTATCCAACAAGCGCATCACCACACGTTCACCGTGTGCCGTGGGCAGGGTGGAGATACGCACATCCACGGGACGACCGCCGAGTCGTAATGCGATACGGCCATCTTGTGGCAGCCGCTTTTCTGCGATGTCTAACTCGGCCATCACCTTGATACGCGATACCAGTGCGGCGTGCAAAGCGCGATGTGGTTCGACCACATCTTTCAACGTGCCATCAACGCGGAAGCGCACGACGGAGCGTGTCTCGAACGGTTCGATGTGAATGTCAGACGCATTGTCACGCACGGCTTGCGACAGCAAAGCGTTAATCATGCGGATGACTGGTGCGTCGTTTTCAGATTCGAGCAGGTCAGTGGTTTTGGGTAGGTCGTGGATGAGCGCGGTTAAATCCATGTCCT
Source organism: Sideroxydans sp. (assembly GCA_020057805.1). Classification (GTDB taxonomy): domain Bacteria; phylum Pseudomonadota; class Gammaproteobacteria; order Burkholderiales; family Gallionellaceae; genus Sideroxyarcus. The sequence continues at coordinate 6,433 of JAGVFD010000161.1, forward strand.
GCTCGGCGTCATCGACCAAGTTGGCGGCGGAGTCATCTGACTGTGAATACGCATCCGCCAATACGCGTTCAAACTGCTGTGCATCGACCAAGGTGGTGGTCGTGGGTAGCGCCAACAAACGGGTGATTTCAGATAGCGCTTCAGGTCGCGCATCGTGGCGGGCAATGACGATGGCTTTATCTGCCGTGCAATCCGTCAACACCACGCCGTGTGACTTGGCGAAGGTGTAAGGCAGCTTGCGCGCGACACGACGGTTGATATTCAAGCTCACTTGGCGCTCTCGGTATCCGTAGGCATATTGCCTTCAATTTTGAGCGAGGGACGTGCGTCTTTAAGGTCTGGCAGCAACGGCCCGCCATTGATGGGCAGCATAAAATTGCTACTCAGTTGTGCCTTCTGTTGTTCCTCGGTCATTTGGTTGTAGCGACGTGCGGTTACCGCCTCGTAAGCCGCTTGGTCGCGCATCACGTAAGGGCGGATGAACACCATCAAATTAGTTTTGCTGCGCTGGCGCGATTCGTAACTAAACAGCTTACCCAACAAGGGAATGTTGCCTAGCAAAGGAATTTGGTTGTTCACCACGTTGACGGTGTCTTGAATCAATCCTCCGAGCACGACGATTTGATCTTTATCCACCAAGATATTGGATTCAATCGAGCGTTTATTGGTGGTTACCCCAGCAGCAGTATTGGCCGTGGCAATGACGCTAGAAACTTCTTGAAATACCTGCAAGCGCACTGAACCACCCTCTAAAATTTGCGGCTTAATTTTTAAGGTGAGGCCGACATCTTTGCGTTCGATGGTTTGGAATGGGGTGGCGGTTGTCGTGCCACCAGACTGTGCGTATTGCCCTGTAATAAAGGGCACGTTTTGACCCACTACAATTTTAGCTTCTTCGTTGTCCAGGGTAAGTAAATTGGGTGAAGACAAAATGTTGGCGTTGCTATCGGTTTCCAATGCGCGTGCCAACATTCCTAAATTTGCCGCCGCCCCTACGCCATTCAACACGCCGACGTTCAAGCCAGGGCCAGGGATAGGGGTTGCGCTGGTGGCTAAACCAATGATGTTATTCGTCGTGCCAAAGTTGGTGCCGCCGATGATGCTGGTATTGCCCTTGCTCGCTAACGATTGCCACTGCACACCAAATTCCGCCGCCTTGTCCGCCGTCACTTCGACAATGAGCGCTTCCACAAATACTTGTGGGCGACGTACATCCAGTTTATCAATCGCTAAACGCAGATTTTTATAGATGGGTTCGGATGCAGTAATGATGAGCGAATTCGAGGCGACATCCGCCTGTACCACGCCGCTCCCCGTGGCAGACGCAGCACCTGCCACGGGTGTACTGGTATCGCCACTCATTACCGCACGCAGGGTTTGTGCAATTTTGCTTGCATCCGCATTACGCAAAGTCACCACATGAATGTTGCCTGGTGCACCTGAATCATTATCCAGCTTACTGACCAATTCACGCACACGAGCGACGCGCCCTGGGTTGTCAGCGCGCAACAGCAAGGTGTTGTTGCGCGTGTCAGCAATCAAAATAAAGCGTTGATTGCCATCGCCACTGGTGGCGGCCACTGCCTCTGGCATCAGCTTGTTAATGGTGGCGGCTAAATCCACGGCCGAACTGTTTTTCACGGGAATCAAAATCGGTGCATCGGCTGTTGGCACATCAATCGCCTTAACAATTTGTTCGATGCGTTTAATGTTGCTCACATAATCAGTAATCACCAGCGCGTTACCAGAAGCATGTGCCACCACTAAATTATTCGGCGCAATCATGGGACGCACCACATTCACCATCTGTGTCGCAGATTCATTTTTTAGCACAATCACTTTGGTGACAATTTTGTCGCCCTTTACTCCAAGCCGCACCATGGTGTCGGCATACAACTTGGCATCCGCCTCGGGAATAATTTTTGTCACACCATCGGCATCCACTGCCGAGTAACCCTGCAAACGCAAGGCAGACAATAAAATGTCATAGGCTAATTCAGTACTAACGGGTGTGGCAGACACGATGTTGATTGAGCCTTTCACACGCGGGTCAACCAAGAAATTCTTTTTAGAAATTTGCGAAATTGCTTTGATGACTTCTTGAATGTCCGCATTCACAAAATTGAGCGAGACCTTGTCATCTTGCGCGGCAGACACAGGCGCACTTAAA
>JAGVFD010000091.1 GCA_020057805.1 Sideroxydans sp.
TAAATGAGCTGCGGGATTATATCGAAAGCGAACTGGCGGTTAGCCGTTTTCGTGATTACTGTCCGAATGGCATCCAAATTGAAGGGCGCGCAACAGTCACCAAAATCGCCACGGCGGTAACAGCATCGCAAGTGGTGTTGGATGAAGCGATTGCGTGGGGGGCAGATGCAATTTTGGTGCATCACGGCTATTTTTGGCGTAACGAAGATGCGCGCATCACGGGCATTAAAAAACGCCGCATTGCCTTGCTTCTACAAAAGGATGTGAGCTTGCTGGCTTATCATTTGCCGCTCGATGCGCATCCTGAATGGGGCAATAACTCGCAACTGGGCAAGCGCTTGGGCTTTGTGGAGCAGGGGCGATTTGGAGAGCAAGCCATTGCTTGTCATGGCACACTAACGCAAGAACAATCCTTGAGTAGCTTGATGCAGAACATGTCTATCAGCTTGCAGCGTCAGCCGCAACTGATTGGTGATTTAGATACCAAGGTGAAGCGAGTGGCGTGGTGTAGTGGGGGGGCGCAAAGTTATTTTGAGGAAGCGATTGCCTTGGGTGTGGATGTTTTTGTGTCTGGCGAAATTTCAGAGCAGAACGTGCACATGGCGCAAGAAACGGGTGTTGCCTTCATTGCGGCGGGACATCACGCCACCGAACGTTACGGCGTCCAAGCGTTGGGAAGTCATCTGGCAACGCGCTTTGGATTGCATCATCAATTTTTTGATCAAAACAACCCTGTATAAATTAATGTCTAATTTAGTCGGGAGTTGCGTTGCGTTCAGTCTATTGCTTGAGTAGTATTCGGCATCCGAATAAAGGCACACTGATGCGTTAGCCCGTTTGGCGTGATTGGATGCAGAAAGATTGTGGTTTGTGTTCGTATTGATTCGTTTTTTTATGTAAATTTTGGGGAGTTCAAAATGAAAATTAAAATGTTGCTGGGCGGAGCGTTGTTGGTTGCGATTTCGTTCAATGCGATGGCGGAATCAGCTGAAGATGGCGCATTGAAGCTGTTGTCAGGTAAAGAAGTAAGTTTCAAGAACGATGTGCAACCCATTCTGCATGACTACTGCATTAGCTGTCACCAACCTGGTGGCAAAGGGGTCTTAAAAAGTGGCCTGGATTTAACCTCATACGAAAACCTGATGAAAGGTACAAAGTTTGGCAAAGTGGTTGTTCCAGGCAACAGCGAAACCAGCACGTTCACCAAGTTGCTCACGGGGACTAACAAGGGTTTGAAAATGCCACTAGGCTTGAATGCTGGCGGTACGTTGGATCGCCAATATATTTTGACCATGCGTAAATGGGTTAAACAAGGCGCAAAGAATAATTAATGTAAGTGCTGTAAAGAGCCGCGTGTGAGGCCAAAGCCTTCTCGCTGCTGTCGATAAGTTTGGATTGGGGAATCAAACTTATAAGACTGTCTGAATAATAAAACCACGGACAAGCTTGACCAACCTCCATATACCTAGCGTTTCATTCGGACAATTGAATTTGCTCGATGATTTCGTTATTTCGTAAATCGTACTTCTGAAGGGATGAGGGACATGACAGATACAGTAGATCACAGCAAACGAAATATGCTGCTCGCTGCAACCGCTGCTGCGGGTGGCGTGGTGGCGGCAGGAGCAGGCGCTCCTTTCGTATTAAGTTTGATGCCGAGTGAGCGTGCAAAAGCAGCCGGTGCTCCGGTTGAAGTGGACATTAGCACCATCGAGCCGGGTTCTATGATTAGCATTGAATGGCAAGGTAAGCCCGTGTGGATTGTGCGCCGCACGCCAGACATGTTGAAAGAATTGAACACGCACGATAGTGAATTAGTTGATCCCACTTCATCGGTGCCGCAACAACCTGAATACTGCAATAACGCAACGCGTTCGATTAAGCCTGAATACCTCGTGGTGTTGGGGGTGTGTACGCATCTGGGCTGCTCTCCTACCTTCCGCCCTGAAGTGTCGCCAACAGATTTGGGCGCAAATTGGGATGGCGGCTGGTTCTGCCCTTGCCACGGCTCTCGTTTCGATTTGGCAGCACGCGTATTTAAGGGCGTTCCTGCCCCAACCAACCTCATCATTCCTCCGCACATGTATTTAAGCGACACCAAGTTGCTGGTTGGCGATGATAAGCAGAGTCCTTCATCCGTGCCCGATCGCAAGATGAGCGAAAACAGCCCGCTGAACGGCGCAGATAGCAAAGGGGTGGCAGCATGATGAGCCTACTTACAAAACTACTCGGTTGGGTCGATGAGCGTTTTCCCTTGACCTCTACTTGGAAGGCGCATGTGTCTGAATACTACGCGCCCAAGAATTTCAACATGTGGTATTTCTTTGGTGGCTTGGCGTTGTTGGTGTTCGTTATCCAAATCGTCAGCGGCATCTTCCTCACCATGAACTACAAGCCTGATGCGTTGTTCGCCTTCGCCTCGGTTGAGTACATCATGCGTGACGTGCAATGGGGATGGTTGTTGCGTTACATCCACTCCACAGGTGCATCCATGTTCTTCATCGTGATTTACCTGCATATGTTCCGTGGGTTGATTTACGGTTCCTATCGCAAGCCACGTGAATTGCTGTGGATTATCGGCATGATTATTTACCTTGCGTTGATGGGCGAAGCCTTTATGGGTTACCTGTTGCCATGGGGGCAAATGTCATTCTGGGGTGCACAAGTGATTGTGAATCTGTTCTCGTCCGTGCCCTTCGTTGGCCCTGATTTGGCGATTCTGATTCGTGGTGACTTCGTGGTGTCTGACATTACCTTGAACCGTTTCTTTGCCTTGCACGTGGTGGCGATTCCTTTGATTTTGGTTCTCATCATCGTGGCGCACTTGGTGGCCTTGCATGAAGTGGGTTCTAACAATCCAGACGGCATCGAAATCAAGAAAAACATTGGTGCAAATGGTCATCCCGTAGATGGCATTCCTTTCTTCCCCTACATGGTGGTGAAAGATGCCGTAGCAGCCGTGGCGTTCTTGATTGTGTTTGCGGCGATTATTTTCTTCGGGCCGGACATGGGTGGGTACTTCTTGGAGTACAACAATTTCGTCCCCGCTAACCCGATGAAGACGCCCGAGCACATTGCACCTGTTTGGTACTTCACCCCTTACTACGCTATTTTGCGTGCTGTGCCACCGTTGTTTGGTTCACAGTTTCCCGGTGTGGTAGCAATGGGCGTGGCGACAGTTATCTTCTTCGCCCTGCCATGGCTTGATCGTGGTCAAGTGAAGTCTATCCGTTATCGCGGCCCTATCTACAAAGCATTCTTGGCTGCGTTTGTGGTGAGCTTCGTGGGTCTGGGCTATCTCGGTTTGATGCCTGCGACTGAACTGTACACTTGGATTTCGCGTGTATTGGCGGTGATCTATTTTGCCTTCTTCTTCTTGATGCCTTGGTACACCAAGATTGATAAGTGCAAACCTGAACCCGATCGTCTGACATCCAAATAATTGAGAGAGGTTCGTGAACATGAACGCAATTAAAAAACTAGGAATGCTGGTGCTGCTATTGGCACTGCCAGCGATGGCTAACGCCAGCGGAGCGGCGGTGCATTTGGATCAAGCGCCGGTCAATCTACAAGATCAAGCTTCATTGCAACGCGGTGCCAAACTGTTCACGTCCAGATGCTTGGCGTGCCACAGCGCAAGTTACATGCGTTACAACCGTTTGAATGACATCGGCATGGACGAGGCGCAGATTAAGAAAGACTTGGAACTGCCTGATGATGTCAAGACAGGTTCAACCATGCAAGCCGCGATGGATAGCAACTCCGCCAAGATGGCTTACGGCGTAGCGCCACCAGACTTGAGTGTGATTGCTCGTTCGCGCAGTGCGGACTGGTTGTACACCTACATGCGTAGCTTCTATGTGGATACCACTCGCACGAGCGGTTGGAACAACACCGTTTTTCCTGCGGTGGGAATGCCCTTTGTATTGGCCGATTTGCAAGGTGAACAAGCTTTAGAAGCCGAGCAACATGAAGGTCACGATGTGAAGAAGCTCATTCTCAAAACGCCAGGCGCTATGTCCACTGCGGACTACGATAAAACAGTGGGTGATTTGACCAATTACCTCGTGTTTATGAGCGAGCCCTCTCAACTGGTACGTCACCAACTGGGTTGGATTGTGTTGGCTTTCTTATCTATCTTGCTGGTGTTGGTTTATGCCTTGAAGAAAGAAATCTGGAAAGATATTCACTAAGCCGATTGAAAATGGGTGTCGGTAGA
>JAGVFD010000070.1 GCA_020057805.1 Sideroxydans sp.
ACGTATGGCAGACCCGCGATCTCAGGTGTCGCCAACACGATCAAGTCACCACCGATGGTAATCTCAGCCAGTTGCACGATGCCGTCCTTGTTGATGTCAGTCACGCTCATCAATGTTTTATCTACCGATGCCCATGCAGAAACCCAGCTTGGCAACTCGGAGAAATTCGAACCCACTAACAGCGTATAGACATCGAATTTAGCCAATACAGCCAATGCAGGTGCTGTGAAGTACAACAGGAAGATGAAGAACAACGACCAGAACACAGACTTACGCGCTTCCTTCACCGATGGCGTGGTGTAGTAACGCATCAGGATGTGCGGCAACGCAGCCGTACCCACCATCAAGCACAGTACCAATGCCAAGAAGTTCTTACGTTTTTTGTCGATAGCGGCTTGGTCCTTGCCAGCAAATGGCTCGGCGTGAGCAGCAATTGGAGCTGTTTTAGCTTTGGCAGCCGCAGCAGCTTTAGTCCATGCTGCCTTGGCAGCGGCGGCATCAACGGGGAAGTCGGCAACCGCTTTATCTGCGGCTGCGATGGCAGCAGGATCTGCATCAGGTTTTGCTTTCAAGTCCGCAGCCACAATCTCCAGCTTGCTTTTCTCTTCAGCCAAATATGCTGCACCGCCTGTTTCCAGCGCCTTCAACTTGCCTTCAGCAGTTTCTTGACGCGTCTTGAAGATGGCACGTACTTCAGCTTCTTTCGCGCCTTCTACTGTGGTGGGGTCGTTCAGCACTTTTTCACGTGCAGTCACCTTTTCCAACACATAACCGTAAGCCACTTGAGGAACGGGATTGCCCGTGTGTTTAACCGAGAGCCAAACCACGGGGATCATGTAAGCCACAATCAGGATAATGTACTGCGCAACTTGAGTCCAAGTTACCGCACGCATACCACCGAGGAAGGAGCACACCAAGATACCGCCTAGACCAACGAATACCCCCATCGAGAACTCCAGCCCTGTAAAGCGGCTAGTAATCAGGCCCACACCGTAGATTTGTGCAATCACATAGGTGAATGAACACAGAATCGCAGCGAACACGCCGATAGAACGCGGGATGTTGCCACCATAACGAGCCCCCAAAAAATCTGGGATGGTGAACTGGCCAAACTTACGCAGATACGGTGCCAACAGCAACGCCACCAAGCAGTAACCCCCCGTCCAACCCAACACGAAGGCTAGGCCATCATAGCCAGTCAGATACAAAGTACCCGCCATACCGATGAAGCTCGCTGCCGACATCCAGTCCGCACCCGTTGCCATGCCGTTGAACAACGCCGGAACGCGTCGACCCGCCACATAGTATTCGGATACGTCTGCTGTTCTAGACATGAAACCGATACCTGCATACAACAAAACGGTTGCGGCTAAAAAAATGTAACCAAGAATTTTGTTCGGCACACCCATCTGCTCTAGGATGGCCACGATGATAACGAAAGCGACAAATCCTCCAGTGTAGAAAGAGTAGTAACGCTTAAGTTGCGAGAAAAACTGTGATTGAGATTGCGTAGCCATTAGTCGTCTCCTTCATGTACGCCATACTCGATATCGAGCTTGTTCATGTAATGGGCGTAGTACCAAATGATTGCCACATAAATCGCCAGCGACCCCTGTGCTCCCATATAGAACGGGAACGGGAAGCCGAGGATGGTGATATTTTGCAAATCACGCGCGAAGTAACCGATTACGAAGGTGACAACAAACCAGACCACCAACAACAATCCTGTCATGCGGAGATTCTTCTGCCAATACTCTTTATGCTTTTCAGTAAGTTGCATATTTCCCCCCTGTTTATGAATAGCGCTTATCGCGCCAACGGAACACCAAACAATCCTGATTTGGTGTGAGAGTGTTACGACCACTTTCAATATCGAATATAAATTGAACCGTTGCCTCCATGATCCTGCAGGCCTACAACTTGGACAATTCACACGCTCCACTTAAAATAGTCTTTGAGTGACGGATACCATGCCCCTATGCATCCGCCCCACCGCCGAACCATAATGCTACTTCCTTACAAACAGCTTACAACCCTATGCGCATCCTGATTGCTGAAGATGATGAAGTTTTATCCGATGGATTGTGTCGTTGCATGAAGCAGTCAGGCTATGCCGTTGACTGCGTCAAAGACGGACAATCCGCTAGCCTAATCTTGAGCGGCGAGCAACCCTTTGACCTAGTAATTCTCGACCTCGGCCTGCCCAAGGTAGACGGTTTCAATGTATTGCGCGGACTACGCGAGAAGAACAAACAAGTGCCCGTCATCATCCTGACTGCACGCGATGCGGAGGGTGACCGCGTTAAAGGATTAGATTTGGGCGCGGACGATTACATGGTTAAACCGTTTAGCCTGCCCGAGCTGGAAGCCCGTGTACGCGCCCTGCTGCGACGCGGCCAATGCGGTGTTAATCCGGTACTCACGTGTGGTGCGCTGTCGTTTGATAGCGTGGGAAGACGCGCGCAAATTAACGGTGAACTTTTGGAACTCACCACACGCGAATTGAGCGTACTGGAAGCGTTGATGACGCGCATCGGCTGGGTTACCAGCAAAGAGCAGTTACTAGAGCGTCTGTATAGCTACGCAGAAGAAGCTAGCAGCAACGCCATTGAGGTCTACATCCACCGCCTACGCAAAAAAATTGAACCTGCTGGCGTAACCGTCCGCACCATTCGCGGCTTGGGTTACATCATCGACAAAGCTGCAGAAACAAAAAGCTAACACGTGAGCGAGAACGAAGACAGCGCGCTCTCCTTACGCGTACACCTTATCAATTGGCTACTGACACCCCTTTTCATTTTATGGCTGTTCAGCACCATCGCTGGCTATGTCGCCACACTGACCTACGCTAACAAACCATATGACATGGTGTTGCTGCAACGTGCTCAAGCCGTAGGGGCACAACTGGGGCTAAACGGAGGAAAAGAGCGCCTAACCTTTGACCTTGATTTGCCGGATGGCACAGCGCTCGCTATGCCCGATAAAGTGTTCTATACCGTCAGCGATCAAAACGGGAAAAAACTAGCCGGCAATGCCAACCTCTCTCGCCCTATCTCATACCGTGGCGGAAAAATTACCCCCATTTTTAGCAACAGTGAGCGTGATGGAGAAAAAACGCGCAATGTCAGCTTGGTGTTTTACAACGTTGACACCGATAAGCTGTATCAGCTGCACATGTCAGAAACCATTCATCAACGTCAAGCACTCATTCAAGGCATTCTGGCCAACATTGTCATCCCACAACTGCTTCTCATTTTGGTTGCGGTTGCTGCCGTTTGGTTTGCGTTAAAACAAGGCTTGGCACCACTAGAGCGATTACGCCGCGATGTGGTGAATCGCAAACGCGATGACCTGCATCAACTAGATAGCTCGCAAGCCCCAGAAGAAGTGCGCCCACTTATCGACGCGGTGAACAATCTGCTGGAACGCTTGAGACTCGTCATGCAAGCTCAACAACGCTTCGTCGCCGATGCAGCACACCAATTACGCACTCCGCTCGCCGGACTCAAAACGCAAGCAGAGCTGGCTTTGCGTGAAGATGATTCCGAACGCAAACAGCACGCTCTAAAACTTATCCTCACCAGCGCTCGGCATGGAACCCGTCTGGTTAATCAATTATTAGTACTCGCACGCAATGAACCCGGCGCACAAAGCTTGGAGACCTTTACCCTACTTGATCTCAATCAATTAGCCCAAGAATGCACGGTCAACTGGGTACAAACAGCCTTAGAGAAGAACATCGACATCGGTTTTGAAGGGGGGGGAGCCCCCGTGAACATCAAAGGCGATACGAACAGTCTGACAGAGATGCTCAACAACCTCATCGACAATGCCGTGCGCTATACCGCGAGTGGAGGGCATATCACTGTCGGCGTCACGACCCAGAAAAAAAATATCGAACTATTTGTCGAAGACAATGGCCCTGGCATTGAACTGCAACACCGCGAACGAGTATTTGAACGTTTTTATCGCGTACTCGGGAGCGGACAAAGCGGTAGCGGTATTGGACTGGCTATCGTAGCGGAAGTAGCAAAACGGCACGGCGCAGAAATTAGCCTCAACAGTGGTGATAACGGCATAGGCACCCGTTTTAGCATGCAATTCCCAGTGCCATAAAAAGCCTGACTAGTTACCCAGTCAGGCCTAAAACTTGTGCATAGCAATCGTTAATGAGTGACGATATAAACCAGCGCACCACCGATGTAACCGAGTAGCGCAAGCAAGCTGATCTTCTTGACGTACCAGAAGAACTCGATCTTCTCGATACCCATCGCAGCCACGCCCGCCGCCGATCCAATGATGAGGATTGAGCCGCCGGTCCCAGCCGCATAAGCCATGAATTCCCAGATGAAAGAATCGGCAGGATATTGTTCCAGCGGGTACATGCCCATCGCTGCCGCCACCATCGGTACGTTATCCACGATGGCACTGACCAGACCGAAGATGAACACGATGAGGGACTGGCTACCCACTGTATGGTCAAGCCAATGCGCTAGACCCGCAAGGATGTGCGTATGCTCCAACGTCGCAACGGCTAGCAAGATGCCGATGAAGAAGACGAGGGATGCCATATCGATCCGTTGCAAAGCAGAAGCCAAAGTCAGGTGTTCCTTCTCCGCATCTGGTTTGTTGCGATGAATCACCTCGCCCGCAAGCCATAAGAATCCAAGACCAAACAAGATGCCCATGAAGGGCGGCAGATGCGTCACAGTCTTGAACACCGGCACTGCACATAGGATACCGATACCGGCATAGAACATGATGTTACGTTCCATCACACTGTTGTGTGCCCCACCCTCGGCGACTTCGATCTTGCTAGGTGGCGTGACCAACTTGCCACGATTGATATAACTAACCACCGCCAGCGGAATCAGCAGATTCACCAGAGAGGCAAAGAACACGCCCTCGATGATCGCGAGCGCTGTGATCTGCCCGCCTATCCACAACATGGTGGTCGTCACGTCACCAATGGGCGACCATGCACCGCCCGCGTTGGCAGCGATGATGATGATGCCCGCAAAGAACAAACGATCTTCACGAACTCCCAATAATTTGCGCGTCACAGAGATCATCACGATGGTGGTCGTCAAGTTGTCGAGCACCGCGCTCAAGAAGAAAGTGACCAACCCCACCAGCCACAACAACGTCGTCACTTTGGTTGTCTTGATCTTGTCGGTGATGACATCGAATCCATCGTGCGCATCGATCACCTCGACGATGGTCATCGCACCCATCAAGAAGAAGACGATCTGTGCGGTGGCAGACAGCGTCTCGTTCAGATGTCCGCCGACATCACCGACATACATCGCGTAGACCGTCCATAACGTTCCCGCCCCGATAAGTGCAGGAACACTCTTGTTCACCTTCAATGGATGTTCGAACGCGATCGCCGCATAAGCGACGACAAAGATAGCAACCAATATCGCTTCCATGTTTGATCCTTCTTAATGCGCTAAAAGTTGATGTTTGATTAACGGTGGAATTTTCGCATGAATCAGCCCAAGCGGTTATCCGCAGGATGATAGGTTGGATCTTCCAGCTCATTGAAGAATACGCCACAGCCCGACTGAGCACGCTGCGAATTGTACAGGCTCGATTCATCGGCATCCCACTGGTCCAAGGCTTTTGAAGACAGTGATAGTATTTGATGGTCGTCATATGGGAGCTTTCATGCAAACCAAACACAGTGACTCATCCGAAAAAGGCATCCTTTACGCGCCTTGGGAAAAAGCCTTTGACCGTTTACTGACTCCGTTCGAGGAGTTCATCCACCGCCAGACCACGAGCGGTTTACTGCTGATGTGTACCGCCGTCATCGCGCTACTCTTGGCTAACAGTTTTCTGGCCGAGGCTTACCAACATGTGCTGCACACTCGATTAGGCATTCAGCTCGGTTCGTGGAATCTCGACATGACCCTGCACCACTGGGTGAACGATGGCCTGATGACTTTGTTCTTTTTCGTCGTCGGGATGGAGCTCAAGCGCGAAATGCTGGTAGGCGAACTGGCTGACCTGCGACAAGCGGCACTCCCCATCATTGCGGCTATCGGCGGCATGGTGATGCCCGCACTCATTTATCTGGCTATCAATCCCGAGGGCGATGCGGCACGCGGTTGGGGCATCCCAATGGCGACCGATATCGCCTTCGCGGTCGGTGCGCTGGTGTTGCTGGCTAGCCGCGTCCCCAAAGCGCTCATCACTTTTCTCGTGGCCTTGGCGATCGCTGATGACTTGGGCGCGGTGATGGTCATCGCCCTGTTCTACACCTACGAGTTATCACTGACTTGGTTAGGAATTGCTGCCGTATTGTCCTTGCTGTTGTTCGCTTTCAACTACGCAGGCATACGCAAAGTAGCTCCCTACTTCGGCATCGGGATCCTATTGTGGTACGCGCTATTGCAGTCTGGCGTGCACGCCACCCTGGCAGGGGTGATCTGTGCCTTCGCCATTCCTGCTCGCCCCAAATATGACCCCAGCGTATTCAGTACACACCTCAAAGAATTAGTGCGCCGCTTCGATGCCAGCCACCAACAGGGTGGCAACATCATGACCAACGAGGGGATGTACAGCGTCGTTCAGCATCTGGAAAAGGGTGCACGCAGCGTACAAACACCTCTGCAACAACTCGATCATAGTTGGCATCTGCCAGTGGCATTTTTGGTCATCCCGATCTTTGCGCTGTTCAATGCGGGCATTCCTTTGCAGCTCGGCTCATTGAGCGACACGATGACGCATCCGGTGATGCTGGGTGTTTTATTTGGTTTGTTGCTGGGGAAATTCATCGGCATCACGGGTGCCTGTTGGCTGGCTTTGCGTCTGGGAATAGGCCAATTACCCAGTGGCACGCGCTTCAGCCAAATAGCCGCTGTATCAGTACTCGGCGGCATCGGCTTCACCATGTCCATCTTTATCGCGGAACTGGGCTTTGCGGGACAAGACGAATACTTGTTGATGGCCAAGACGGGTGTCTTACTGGCCTCATTGCTGGCCGGAGTGCTGGGGTTCTTCTGGCTACGCTGGCTAGGGGAAAATCGCTAACCTGCCCCTTACAAAGAAAAACCCCGCCATTGAGGCGGGGTTCACTGATGCAACTACTATTGATGCTTAGTGTGCGGAAGCAGCTTCTGCATTGATACCGGTGTTTTGGCGTACATACAGTTCGTCCCACATCTCTTCTGCACGTTTATCACGTGTGAACAGAGAACCCAAGATCACCAACAAGAAGCCCAGAGGGATGGAGATCAAACCAGGGTTCTTCAACAAGAAGAATGGTTTTTCCAAGCCCATGATGCTGGTGGTTTGACCTTCAAATTTCTTCAGGTCAGCTTCAGCTTTGGCTTTCGCTTTTTCTACGGCAGCGATGTCTTTTTTCACTTTGGTGATATCAGCTTCTGCGGCTGTTTTAGCCACTGCATCTGTAATCGTTGGCAAGGCAGCTTCCAATGTAGGCAGTTTCGCAGTCAAGCCCGCCAACTTCTCGGCAGCACCTAGCTTCGCTGGTTTTTCGGCAGAAGCCGGTTGCGCGGGTTTAGCCAATACGCAACCATCTAAAGCAAACAACTCGCACATAAAGCTAGAGCGCTCAACAGCAGGTGCTGCTTCCTTAGCAGGAACAGCTGGCTCACCATTCAAGACCTTGTTCGCACCGGCGATGACTGCCTTTGGATAGGTCATGTTTGGAGAGATCATCACCAAGCCGATCGCAGTCAAAGAACCTACGATCATGCCCAAGATGATGCCAGTGGTATTGCACTTCTTCCAATACAGCGTGAGGAACACTGCTGGCAAGTTAGACGATGCAGCCACTGCGAAGGCCAACGCCACCAAGTGTGCCACGTTCTGGCCTTTAGCCAAGATACCAACAGTAATCGCGATGATACCGACGATAACTGAAGCCACACGTGCCGCAACCACTTGCTCTTTCGGTGTGGCATGGTCGCCACGGATAACACCAACATAGATGTCATGCGCCATCGCAGAAGCCGCTGCCAACACCAGACCCGCAACAACCGCCACGATGGTTGCAAACGCCACGGCAGCCACGAAGGCCAACATGAAGTTACCCATCAAGGAGTTCTCACCACCGCCCAAGTATTGCGCCAACAATGGGCCTGCCATGTTACCGCCGGCATCAACTGCGGCAATCTTATCTGGACCCACCAACATCGCAGCGCCGGTACCCAAGAACAGGGTCAGCACATAGAAGCCGCCGATAATGCCCATCGCCCAAATAACGGAAGTACGTGCAGCTTGTGCTGTCGGTACAGTAAAGAAGCGCATCAGGATGTGTGGCATACCTGCTGTACCCAACACCAACGCCAAGCCCAGAGAGATCTGGTCGATTGGGTTCTTCAGGAACAGACCTGGCTCAAGGAAGCGTTGACCCAATTCTTCTGGCGTCATCGTGGCAGCCTTGTCGCCCAACAACTTAGCGACTTGCTTTTGCACATCAGGATCAGCTACGACGCTACCCAAGTATCCAGGGAGGCTGAAGCCGTAGGGAGCCCACACCATGAACACGAGGATCAAAGATGCGGTAACCAATAGCACGGCTTTAGTAATCTGCACCCAAGTCGTTGCCTTCATACCGCCGAACACCACGTAAGCCAACATCAAGATACCCACGCCAATGACGGAGATTTCGTAGTCGATACCGATCAGTGTCTTGATGAGCACACCGCCGCCGACCATTTGTGCGGTCAGGTAGAAAGTGGACACGGTGATGGTGGACAGCGCAGCAACGGTCTTGGTCTTCTTCGGATCGTTACGGAAAGCCAAGATGTCGCCCATCGTATATTTACCGATGTTGCGGCAAGGCTCAGCGATCACCAGCAACACGGTGATGTAAGCGACCAACCAACCCACGGAATACATGAAACCATCGTAACCGTAGAGAGAAATCAGGCCGGCGATGCCGAGGAAAGATGCAGCAGACAGATAGTCCCCTGCGATTGCCCAACCGTTTTGAATACCGCTGACCGAACGACCCGCCGCATAGAACTCGGACGTGGTGTGGGTGGTGCGTGCTGCCCAGAAAGTGATGGCCATGGTGATGGCGATAATCACGCCAAACACGGTGAAGGTCATCCATTTGAACTCATCTGCCACTGCGCCATTACCTGCAAAGGCAGCGCCACTGATGCTCAATGCCGCGACCGAGAGGGTCAATTTTTTCAACATGCTACTCATTTCATTCTCCCGTTGTTCACGTCGTTGATGATGTCTTGTGCCATCGCGTCGAATTCTTTGTTGGCTTTACGTGAATAGACCCAAGCAATGGTCCAAGCCACGATAAATTCAGACAGCGCAAACAAAATACCTACGTTGACCACGCCCCACACCTTGATCTTGAACAGGTCTTGGTAATAAGCCGCGCCAATGGGAAGCAAGAAATAATAGACAGTCGAAATCACCATCAGGCCCCACAAGAACACTGTCTTTTTGCGATGCAGCGCTTGAAACTTGGGGTTGGTGTCAATCGCCTCCCAATTTATATTTGGATTAGACATACTTCTCTCCTTGAAAAAATAAACGAGCCAGAAGTGACTTCTGACCCACTTGTTACCACTAGAAGAGATATTACAGAGGCCGGCTTACGGTCAACTTACGCTATTCACCCAACGCTGGCTCTTTTCCAAATCATGTAACTCGGACATCTTACTAATGTCTTTTTGCATCGCTTGGGCATAGGCTACTTGCAATAGTTGTGCCGTTGCTAACGCGTCAGCTAGTGCGTTGTGTCGCGCATCAATCCGAATGTTTGACTGACCAATCCAATCATCCAATGCGCGATGTTTTTTTGCCAAGGGAGGATTTAGACCAGGCATAACATAGGCCAAATCAAGCCACGGGTGTTTGAAGTTAAGACCGAGGTATTCACGCAAGGCGCGTTTAATCATGGTCTCGTCAAAGGTGACGTGGAAGGCGACCAGCGGATCTTTGCCCAGAAACGCAAGGAAAGACAGTAAGGCATCCGCTGGCAGCACACCGTCTAATTGTTCGGCATGACCGATGCCGTGAATGAGAATGTTGCCTTTGTCGCTGGCCGCTTTTTGTTGCAGCACAATATAGAAGCTATCACCCAACGCAATTTTGCCATTCACCACCGCTACCGCCCCAATCGAGATGAGGCGGTCTTGCATCAAATTCAGCCCCGTGGTTTCCACATCCACCACCACACAGCGCATTTCAGTGAACGGCTTATCCAGCTTGGGTATGGGCAGCGCCTGCCACGCATCAAAGCGCTGCAGCTGCTCGTCACTCAACTGCGGCTTTTCTCCAAACCAACTTTTAAGCCAAGCGAACATGACAAACCCTTTCATGTGCGCTCCCCCACCCGAGCGTGTGTTGTTGGGGCTTTAGCCCCGTACAACCACGGCCTACCCCCTGCGGGTGGAACCCTCCCCCATAGGGAGAGGGGCCAGCCGTGAAGCGGGGTAAGCAGGCAATTCGCGAAGCGGATGCTCGCAAAAACAATTTTAATTCCCCAATCACAGGTGATACTCCATCGCCAATCGCGCCTGAAGTTTGCGCGCTTGGCGGAAGGCTTCTTTCAAAATTCGCCTATCCAACTCATTTAATTTTTCTGGGTCAATGAGATTATCCAAAGCGTCATCCCCCACGCCTTGTGCGCTCACTTCGTCATGATGGCGCATACGCAACACTTGAATAAAAAGTAGCGCGTCTATCCAAGCATCCAATTCGGAAGGGTCGAGCCGCAATTTTTCGGCACTCGCCCGCAAACGTTGAATCGTATTAGTTTGAGTTGCACCTGCCGCCAAACTAAAAATACGCGCGGCATCCACAAAGGGCGTGATTCCATTCAACTTGAGGTCAATCTTATTTTCTTTGCCCACGACGAAATCACGCACCACCCCTAGCGGAGGACGATTGCGCAATGCATTCTCGGCCATCATGTGCAAAAAGCGACTGTTATCGCTGGCCACGCGCGATAACCATCCACGCAAATTTTCTGCCAACTCGTGCGCACCGTAGAGCGCACGGAAATCAAAAAAAATGGAAGCGTGCAGCAATGCCTCGGGTGAGCCGCCGCTAATCCAACTAGAGAAGGCGCGCTTCCATTCGTCTAATGACAAACACCACTTGGGATTGCTCGCCATGATTTCGCCTTTGCACAGCGGGAATCCGCATTGATCCAGGGTCTCGTTGATGCGTCGCGCGATGGGTAGTAGCTTCTCACGCACTTGATCGGCGGTCATGCCTGCAGGCACAGAAAAAATAATAGCGTTGTCTTGATCGGTATTGAGCGTTTGTTCAAAACGTCCTTCCGAGCCTAGCGCCATCCAGCACAGACCATCATGCAGGGGCGTACCCACAATACCGCTGGCTTTGCATTCCAATTCAACGACACGTGCGGTGAGTAGGTCATTGAAGGTGGAGATGAACTGGGTCAGCTGCTCGGGTGCTACGCCCTGCGCCATCATGTTGTGCGCCATACGTCGAATATCGGCGGCGCCGTGTTGCAAGGCTTCTACCGTTTCGGCATGGCGAATACTGCTGCCGATTTGACGCAAGCCAACGCGTTGCAAAGCGAATAAATCTTTTTCTGAAACCAGCCCCACCAATTTTTTATTTTCCACCACCAGCACATGGCGAAAGCCATGTTTCGCCATCATCAACGCGGCTTCGTGTGCCAGTGCTTGCGGCGGCAAAGTTTGCAATTGAGTGGACATGATGCCAATCACCGGCAGGGATAAATCTATCTGCGGCAACGCAATGCGCTCCAGCACATCGGGCAAAGTGAGGATGCCCAAAGCATGACCCTGCGCATCCACCGCCACCATCGAGCCGACGTGCTGCTCGTGCATCTCCTTCA
>JAGVFD010000259.1 GCA_020057805.1 Sideroxydans sp.
GAAAAGTATCGAGTGAGGCGCGAAATCCAGGTGTGTTGACGTTGGCCAGATTCTCCGCAACCGCAGCCTGTTGCTGCAACACATGCGAAGCGCCAGTCATTGCGGTATAGATTAATCTGTCCATGTCGTTCTCCCCCTAAAGCATCACTCGGCTTATCTCAAGCTCACGAGTGTCTGCAAAATTTGATCTTGTGCTTTGATGGTTTGCGCATTCGCCTGATACACCCGTTGCGCGGTAATCATGTTCACCAGTTCGGCCGTCAGGTCGACGTTGGAGTCTTCCACCGCTGACGATTGCAGCAATCCCAAACTCGCCGAGCCAGGCACACCCACCAGCGGGCCACCAGAAGAAAACGTCTCTACCCACTCGTTATTACCCACGGGTTGCAAGCCTTGCGGATTGGTGAAATTGGTCAGCAACATTTGTCCCATCGCCTTGGTTTGTCCATTGGAATACCGCCCCAAAATCGTACCGTCAGCCCCTGTGCTAAAGCCGTTTAATCGCCCCGAGGTGTAACCGTCCTGCGTCAAGCTATTCACCCCAAAACTGCCGCCATATTGCGAGCTGCTGGAAAAATCAAAAGTGAGTGATTGGGCCGCCGCACCAGGTGGGTTAAACACGGCAGAGGTGACTTGCCCCAAGGCCAGCGGTGCTGCCGCAACAGGGCTGGTTAGTTTGCCGAGGGCATCAAAGGTCAAGGTAGACAAGGGCGTACCCGCAACAGGCAGCATCGCATTGTCGATGGTGAGAAAAGTATTCCAAGTATTGCTGGATGACTTTTGGAAATACAAAGAGGCAATGTGGCTCGCCCCCAAACTGTCGTAAATGGTTAAGGAAGTGGAGTTGTTATAGGTGTTGGGATTGGTCGGGCTGAACGTGCCTGTGCCTGCGGTGGGTGCGGGTGCCGGTCCACCGAATAATCCGGTAAGTGCGGTGGTCGCGTTACCTGACACTGCAAGGGTTGATGTCGTGCCAACTGAATTAGATTTAAGCATCATTACGCCCGCCGCATCAGCCGTCACCGCAATCGTCAACGCGGGGGCTGGCGCAACTGCCGCCGCAGCCAATTGCGTATTGACCAAATCTTGCACGTTACTCGCCAATGACGCAGCCGTATAAGTGCCCGCTGGCAAGGTGATGGTGACGGGCCCTGCGCCATTTACGTTCACGGTTAGTGAATCATTCGTGCCTGTAACAATCGTTAAGCCTGCTGCTACCGCGCCTGCCACCGTACCTTGGCTCAAGCCTGTGGGAAAGGTCGCACGCGAATCCAGATTCGCCCCCACAGATACCGGGACGCCACCATTGGCTAGATTCGATGTTTGTTTGGGTACCAAATCAGCGGTTGAAATTTGCAATGGCGCGGGCTGCGCCGTGGTAATTAAACCTGATGTTGGATCAGGTAAATATCCCGTGATTTTGTGGCCTTGGTTATTCACGATGAATCCGCCTTTATCTACTTGGAATTGACCGTTGCGGCTGTAGAGAGTCGCGCCATTCGCATCAATCATGCGGAAGAAGCCCTGCCCGCTAATCGCGATGTCCATAGAATTGGCGGTGTTGGTGATATTGCCTTGCGTGAACATTTGCGCCACGGCCGCCAACTTGGTTCCTGTTCCCACTTGAGTTGCGCCGCCACCGGAAAGCGACACCGCAAACAAATCGGCAAATTGCGCCTGCGATTGTTTGAAGCCCACTGTGCTGGCATTGGCAACGTTGTTACCAATCGTGTTTAACTGGCTCGATGCTGCATTCAGTCCGCTCAATCCTTGTTGAAAACTCATGATGGTCTCCTAGAAATTTATAAAATTTGTTTGATTTGGGAGAGCGCAATCCCTTCCATCGTGCCCACGCTCAATAACACGCCATTGCTACCCTGATTCACACTGTTCACCACCCCAAATTGCAAATTAGTGGCCGCCACATTCACCCCTGCTTGCGAGGCATTCACGGCAAAGGTGTATTCACCATCAGCAACGGTTGCCCCCGTACTGTCTGTGCCATCCCATTGCCATTTGCTAATGCCAGCGGGGAGCGCACCTAAGTCCAAGGTGTTAACCAGCGCACCTGATTTGTCGTAGATAGACACGGTTGCGTGTTCAACCGCGTGAGGTAATTCAAAGCCGCCCAAGCCTGCGCCGTTGTTCAAGTCAATCCCGCTACCCTCAATCAACACCCCATGACCAATCATGCTGGCTGCTTGTAGCGACTGGTTCGAGGTCATGCTGTCGCTCAACGCTTGCAAGGTGACATTCAATTTATCGATGCCCGTCACCGTGCTCAATTGCGCCATCTGCGACGTAATCTGTGCGTTGTCCATCGGGTTGAGTGGGTCTTGATTTTTGAGCTGGGTGACCAGCAATTTCAAGAAACGATTTTGTGTGTCGGCCACGGAGGAAGATTTATTGCCGGCACTTGCGCCTGCATTCATGGCACCAAACAACGATGACGCAGCGTTGTTGTCTTGTAGGGTATTGAGCATGATGATTTCCTTTCATTACTGACCGATGGTCAGCGTCTTGAGCAACAATGTTTTAGAGGTGTTCATTACATCGACGTTATTTTGGTAAGCGCGCGATGCCGAGATCATGTTCACCATCTCATCCACCACATTGACGTTGGGCATAGCCACATAACCCTGCGCATCGGCCATTGGATGTTTGGGGTCGTACACCATTTTCAGCGGCGAGCTGTCTTCAATAACTTGCGTTACTTTCACCCCTTGCGCACCACTGGCATCCACAGGAGTCGCGCTGAACACTACTTGTTTCGCGTGATAGGGCTTGCCATCGGCACTGGTGGTGCTGTCGGCATTCGCCAAATTACTCGCCACCACATTTAAGCGTTGCGACTGCGCGGTCATCGCAGAACCCGAGACATTAAATATGTTGAATAGAGACATATGGGCACCTCTAATAATTCAAAGTTCTAAGCAAGATAAGGCGCGAACGAAAAATCGCGACGCGGCATATGCGTGATATATAAGGAGTGATTTTTCGTGAGCAACGCCGTATTGCGACGAAATTTGGATTATTAGAGATGTCCATGATTTACCCCTGTATGGCTTGCATGACTAACTTGATGTCTTCGCTGATGAACTTGACGCTTGCTTCATAACGCAATGCGTTGTCGGCAAATTGCGCGCGCTCAATATCCATATCTACGGTGTTTCCATCCGCACTGGGTTGCAGCGGTTTGCGGAATAAAGCGGGCGCACCCATGAGCGTGCTATCCGTGTTGCCTGACGAATGCACCGCCGCTGTTTGAGTGAGTGCCAGTTTGGGCGAAGTGCCTGCAAGGGCATTTTGTAAAGTGCTGGCAAAATTAATATCGCGCGCTTTGAAGTTAGGGGTGTCCGCATTCGCAATGTTGGAAGCCAACAATTCTTGACGTGCGCCACGCAGGCTTAAGGCTGTTTGATGAAACCGTAATGCCTCATCTAATTTGTTAATCATCACGCCCTCCTATCCTTCTTTGAACGACTTACGTGGAAGGCATACTACGGCGCGCTAGCCCTTTCTTATCTGCCGATAAGGGGCAAATTCACCGTTCAATTCAAAGCGTAATTTTGCAAACTTCGTCGCACAATGTGAGCATGAAAAAATTCTTATTCATCCTCGTCGGAACGTTGCTGTGCAATGCTCACGCTTGGTCGGCAGCACAAGACCATCAGGCAATACGCGACTGTGCGAGCGCTTTCGTGCAACAACAAACAGCCAGCCTGCCCGGCAAAACGCGCTTTGAAGTGAGTGCGATTGATTCACGCATCACGCTTGAGTCTTGCGCAAAGCTGCAAGCGTTTCTGCCACAGGGCAGCCCGCTAATGGGCAGAACCATGATTGGCGTGCGCTGCAACGAAAATAAGGGATGGTCAATTTTGGTTCCCGTACAAATCAAAACAAGCCTTGATGTGTGGGTGAGTGGACGGCAATTAGCGGCGGGACACGTGCTTCAATTAGCCGACCTGACTACGCAAACTATCGAAACCACGCGCGTAGACGGCATCACCGACCCCCTTAAAATTACAGGAAAAGTATTGCGCTACGGCATCGGCGCTGGGCAAATGCTGCGTGACAATATGCTGCGCGTTCCCTACAGCGTGACACAGGGACAAACCGTACTAATTGTGCTGCTGGGCAAAGGCTTTACGGTGCGCAGTGCGGGCGTGGCATTAAGTAATGCGAGTGATGGCGAAACCGTTAAGGTAAAAAGTGAGACTGGAAAAGTAGTCAGCGGGCAAGCGCGTGGTAACGGCAGTGTAGAAATATCGCCTTGAGCTGTACTTGGGGGCATGCAAATAAACTTTGAATAAACCCCTAAAGTATTTCAAACGTCTGCCGATATAGTGTCCAACGCCGGAAAGCAATGGCAAATTAAAGAATGAGAGGCTCAAAGTGAAGATTGATAAACCAGGCAAGTCGTTACCTTCCTCCGCCGTGGCGGAACATTCGGCTCGCGCCAATCAGAGTAAAGCGGGAACGGCGAGCAGTTCAGCTCAAACGACCAGCACTCATGTTTCTCTCGGTTCCACCGCGACACAGTTGCAGAGCATGGAAAGCAGCATGGCGAACTCGCCTGTGGCTGATCCCAAAAAAGTGGCCGAGATTAAACAAGCCATCAGCGAGGGACGTTTCCAAGTGAATTCTGGCGTTGTTGCAGACAAGCTGATTGAGACCGTCAAAGAATTAATTAGCAGCAAGGGGTAATACTTTGGACACCCACTTCAATGAAGTGCTTCTCGCGCTGACTGCCGAACGCAAGCAATTGCGCGAATTCGTCAGCCTATTGCAACGCGAGCAAACTGCGTTGGTGGAAAACACCACCGATGAATTACTTGAGTTAGCTGAACAAAAGTCCACCCTAGCACTGGTGCTGACGAAGTTTGTCGAAACCAGAAACGCCTTATTACGCACACGCATTGCGCAGCTCAATGCCGATTCAATCGACGCTTGGTTGCAACATCAAGAGCCGCAAGGATTAGCTATCTGGCAAGAAATTTTGCAATTGGGCAAACAAGCTCGGCAGTTTAATCAGAGCAGCGGCGAGTTAATCCAGATGAAATTGCGCCACAATCAACAAGCCTTAACCGCACTGGGCAATGCGGTGAACAAGGCCAATCTATATGGCCCTGATGGGCAGACCAGCTTTTCCACAGGTGGTGGACGCACCATTACCAGCGCGTAATATTTTTATTTCCGTAGGGTATTTAGGGCAGCGGCGACGCAACAACCGCAGAGGCGGCATGCTCGGCATCGGTGGTCAACAAGGTGATGCTGACGCGCCGATTTTTGGCTCGATTCTCGGGACTGTCATTAGGTACGAGGGGATGATTGGATGCCATGCCCACCGCAGATAAACGTTGTGCATCGACCCCATGTTCCACCAACATTCTCACCACACTACTCGCGCGTGCGGCAGACAATTCCCAATTCGAGGGGAACAGTTTGGTGCTGATGGGCAAATCATCCGTGTGACCTTCCACTTCCAGCAGTTGCGTTTCTTGGCTCAACACCGTGGCTACTTGCCGTAGCACTTCAACCGCGCTTGGCTGCAAACTGGCTTCGCCCGGTTTGAATAATGAACTTGCGTTAATGTCCACCAGCACTCCGCGCTTGGTTTGTTTCACACTCACCTGCTCCTGCTCAATGAGTGATTGCATCACTTGGCTTAATTTTTCAGCCAACAGTTTCATGCGCTCTTGAATTTTGCGTTGCTGTTCTCCCAATCTGGCCGTGCGTCTATCCACCAGCGTCTTGAGCACATTCTCTTGCTGATTGGGCGTCAGACTTGAGGCAGTCGAATTGGGTTGGCTGGAAAAGGCGATACTCAAAGAATCACTGAAGGTCTTGTATTTACCTTCGTTCACAGAGGAGATGGAATACATCACCACGAAGAAAGCAAACAACAAGGTGATGAAATCAGCGTAGGAAATTAACCAGCGTTCGTGGTTGTCATGCTCGGCTCTTTTTCTGCGGTGTGCCATGATAATCAGCCGCTAGCCGATATAACTCTGCAATCTGACTTCCACCAAACGTGGATTATCGCCATTGGCAATCGCTGCCAAGCCATCCACGACCATGTCGCGCAAATGCGTCTGCTGCATGATGATGGACTTCAATTTATTGGCGATGGGCAAGAACAGCAGGTTGGCAAACGCTACCCCGTAAATGGTGGCCACAAACGCAACCGCAATGCCGCCGCCCAACTTGCTAGGCTCGCTCAAATTTTGCATCACGTGCATCAAGCCCAACACCGCACCAATAATGCCGATGGTGGGCGAGTAACCGGCAGCGGCCTCCCATGCGCGCGCCGACTGCCAGCGCAGTTGTTCCCAGGAGTGGCTATCCACCTCCATCACTTCACGAATTTTGTCTGCGCTGTTGCCATCAACCAGCATCTGCAAGCCCTTGCGCAGAAAGGGATCGGCGATGTCGGGGATTCTCGACTCCAAGGCGAGGATGCCTTCCTTGCGCGCCAAGATGCTCAAGTCAGTTAATTGCCTAACCAATTCTCGGCTACGCAAATTGGGCGGAAAAAATGCCCAGCGCCCCATCGAAATGGCGGTAAAAAATACTTTGGAAGGACATTGCACCATCACCGCGCCAATCGTGCCGCCAAAC
>JAGVFD010000225.1 GCA_020057805.1 Sideroxydans sp.
ATGCTTGAGGCGCGCGCGATGTGGCAGTTTCGCGCACTTCACGGGGGGCGGGCACTTCACGATTTTCGCGTGGGACTCTTGCCGCCATTCTGGGTAACTCTGCGCGTTCTTTTTGAATCTCTTTTTTAATCAGCTTCTCGATATCAACGAGGTAGCGTTCTTCCTCTGGCGATACCAATGAAATGGCTGTGCCACTCGCCCCTGCACGTCCGGTGCGTCCAATGCGATGCACGTAATCTTCTGCGGCATGAGGAATTTCGTAGTTGATGACCATCGGCAAATGGTCAATGTCCAAGCCGCGTGCGGCCACATCGGTGGCAATCAGCACGGCAACTTTGCCTTGCTTGAAAGCATCCAAGGCCTGCATACGTTCGAGCTGACTCTTGTCGCCGTGAATGGCATCGGCGGACACGCCTTCTTTTTGCAACTGGCGCGCCAAGCGGCTGGCAGTGAGTTTGGTTTTGGTGAACACGATGACTTGTTTTGCGTCATCGCCTTTGAGCAGTTTTGCCAACAGTTGGTGCTTGTCTTCACTCGCCACCAGATACACTTTTTGCGTGATGTTGTCGGCAGAGGCGTTGCTGCGCGCCACTTCGATCAAGGTCGGATAGTTCATAAACTCTTCCGACAGTTTTTTAATTTCGTCAGAGAAGGTGGCAGAGAACATCAAACTCTGACGTTGGCGTGGCAGCAGCGCAAGGATGCGTTTCAGCGCAGGCATAAAGCCCATGTCCAACATGCGATCGGCTTCATCCAACACCAACACTTGCACGGTATTCAGCAGCACGGTTTTTTGTTCGATGTGATCGAGCAAGCGCCCAGGTGTCGCCACCAAAATCTCCACACCTGTTTTCAAGTGTGGCGTTTGCGTCTTAATGTCCACCCCGCCATACACCACCAGCGAACGCAGGTGCGTGTATTTAGCATAGGCCTTCACGCTCTCCTCCACCTGGACCGCCAACTCTCGTGTGGGCACCAAAATCAGCGCGCGCACCGGATGTTTGGCCGGTGAGGTGCTGGGGCTGGCGTGGGGCATGAGCTTTTGCAACAGAGGCAAGGCAAACGCAGCGGTCTTGCCCGTGCCTGTTTGCGCACCCGCCATTAGGTCGTTGCCTTCC
The DNA here is from genome assembly GCA_020057805.1 of Sideroxydans sp. Taxonomy (GTDB): domain Bacteria; phylum Pseudomonadota; class Gammaproteobacteria; order Burkholderiales; family Gallionellaceae; genus Sideroxyarcus. The sequence continues at coordinate 1,119 of JAGVFD010000225.1, forward strand.
AGCACGAGTGGAATGGCTTGCGCTTGGATAGGAGTGGGCGTGGTGTAACCGGATTCGGTGAGCGCCTTGAGGATTTCAGGGGCAAGCTTTAGATCGGCAAAACTGACTGTATTCAAAGTGTGACTCTCTTGGTTAACGTGAAGCTCGCGTAGCGATTCGTTTGCCCTTTCACCCGCTTGCCGGGAAAGGGGGATAGGGGGAAACGGGCGTGGCAAGTTTCAAAATCCGGGGTGGCAACTTGCCACGCCCGTTAGGGCTGCATTCAAAGTGGGCGCATTATACGCGCCGCGCGACCCGCTAGACCAAGGCTGCGTTGGGAAGGGTTAAGCGCGCCTCTGTCCCCCCCGCAGCGCGGGGCAGCAGTTGAATTTGCCAGCCGTTGGCATCACACAACTGACGCGCAATGGCCAACCCTAAACCGCTGCCCCCCGTGACGTTGCTGCGTGAAGTCTCCAAGCGATAAAAAGGACGGAATACATTGTCCAGTTCATGCGCGGGAATGCCCTTGCCGCTATCCAAAATACGAATAACAGTGGCATCCTTATTCGCTTCCAAGTAAATCTCTATCGGGTTCCCCATCCCATAACGGTGAGCGTTTCCCAATAGATTAGACAGAACGCGACGTAACGAAGTGGGGCCAACCAAACGCAAGACATGCTCTCGTGGAAGCCAATCCACCTGCGCACCCACTTGCCGCATGTCCTCTGCCAACTCTTGCAGCAACCCTGCAATGTCGATTTGCTCCACGCCTTCTTTTTGCATATCCCGACTCAACGCTAAAAATTCACCTATGAGTTGGTTCATATACTCGATGTCGTGTTGCAGGCGCGCAATGAGTTTGGGGTCGGCCGCTTCTGACAACATCTCAATCGCCAAGCGCATCCTGGCTAATGGCGTACGCAGATCGTGAGAAATGCCTGCCAACATAACGGTACGATTAGCCAGATGTTCTCGAACTTGGAACGCCATTTGGTTGAATGTTTGCGCCAGCCCCGCCAGCTCTTTGATATGCGTCTCAGGCAGGGACTCTGGAAAGCCCCCCTCCCCGATACGCTGTGCCGCCAATGAGAATTGTGCCAATGGCTGGGTGATACGCCGCGCCAATACAAACGCGGTAAGCAATGCCAGTAAGACCATCGCGGCAAGCGCCAATATCAGCAGCATGGGCGGATCTATATTGAGCCGTTCTTTGGGAAATCCGATGCGAATCAATTTGCCGCCCGTGTGAATTTCAGCCCAGAACCAAGTGGTTTCCAGGTGAGTCACCTTGACGAAAATCTCCTCTCCAATCCGAGTTGAAAGCGCACTATCCAACAAGCTCAAATACGGAAGGAACTCATTTCTAGGAGGCAAGGGCGGCAAGTCTTCAAATAACATGAATTGGTGTTTTTGAATCAACTCCAATTCAAAGTCCTTACGCGTCTCGGGCGGCAGCTCTACCCATGTTTGCGCTGACAGTACCAATAAAGCAGAGAGGTCGTCCGCAGAGCGCTTGGCCATAGGCAGCACAACGTAGTTCACCGTGACCGCGATTAAGATGAATTGGAATATAAAAAGTGCGGCCGCTAACGTAGTGACCGTGCTGCGAAAAAGTGAATGCGTTGTCTTGGAATGCAACATCGCTAGGCGTTATTACTCGGCACGAATAAATAACCTTCACCCCAAACGGTGCGGATGTAAGCAGGTGAATTGGGATCGTCCTCAATCTTGCGCCGCAAGCGCGTGACCCGCACGTCGATACTGCGATCAAAAGGCGAGCGTTCATAGCCTTTGAGCATGTCCATGATGGCGTCTCGACTCAACACACGATTGGGATGTTCTACAAAGATACGCAGCAGATTAAATTCACCCGCCGTCAATGGCACAGCAATGCCATCCTGATGCAAATCACGGGCATCCATGTTCAACACAAATGAGCCAAAACGATGCACTTCCGCCTTCGCCATCTCTCCTACGCTAGCGGTCTTTTCATTACGCCGCAACAAGGCGCGGATGCGTGCTAACAGTTCACGCGGATTGAAAGGCTTGGCGAGGTAATCGTCCGCCCCCACTTCCAAACCGATGATGCGATCCACATCTTCACCGCGCGCCGACAACATGATGATGGGCAGGTCACCTTGCACACGTAATTTACGCGCCAACGACAAGCCATCTTCACCTGGCAACATCAAATCCAAAATCACCAGATTCACTGCATGGCCTGCAAGGTGCGCCTCCATCGCCACGCCATCCGCCACCGCGCTGACTTGAAAGCCTTGCGCCGTCAGATATTCCTGCAATAACTCGCGCAAGCCCGCGTCATCATCTACGACCAGTATTTGTTTGGTTTCCATGCGTCTCACTATACCCGATGCTAAATCCTGCTGTCCCCGTCGAAATGGCTGCGGTAACACACTGTTACAAATTGATGCAAAGCAGACATCACTCGGTAACGCCTCCAGCGCACGATGCACTCGTCAGGCAAAGAACCTGATTTGAACGAACCACTTAATCAACAGGAGATCATCATGAAAACGAAAACATTGCTTCTCAACACCCTTTTGGCCATTGGCTTAACTGCTGCGGGTGCTTCTTTCGCAGCCGATGCGCCTGCGGTCACTGCCGTGCAAGACCCCGCCGCAGTGCGTGAGCAACATAGAGCTGAAACAGCCAACATGACGCAAGAGCAACGCGAGGCCTATCGCGCAGAGAAACAGGCTGCGATGACACCCGAGCAACGTGCTGCGATGCGCGCATCGGGTGGTAATGCCAATAAAGGCAAGGGTACGAAGGCGCGTGACGGCTCTGCTACAGGATCACAACGCGGTACAGCTGGCGGTCAAGGTGCAGGACAAGGCAAAGCACGTTGAGCTGTAGTGAATCATTTATTAAATAAAATTTAGGAGCGTCATCATGAAGTTGTCATTAGCAGTCCGCAGTTTAGTTCTTGCTTTCTCTCTTTCCGTTCTTGCGGGCTGCGGCGGAGGGAGTAGTGGCAAGGGGAACACGATTAACTTGGGCACCTTGCTTCCCTTGGTAGGAACCGAGCAACAGACAATGTTGTTCGTGCGTGAAGAAGAAAAAATGGCACGTGATGTCTATACCACTTTGTATAACCAATGGGCCGACCCCACCTTCTACAACATCGCCACCAAGTCCGAACAGAAGCATATGGATAGCGTAAAGGCGATGCTGGATAACTTGGGCATTGCCGACCCGGTGGTGAGCGACGCGACGGGCGCATTCACCAACACCGCTATCGCAGGGCTGTATAGCCAGCTCCTCACACGCGGCGCGGTGTCGCTTAACGAAGCGCTGGCAGTAGGTGCGTATATCGAAGAGTACGACATCGTCGATGTGCAACATGCCAAAGATGAAATCATCGCAGGATCGAATCAACTGCCCATCATTCAGACTTATGACAATTTGATTTGTGGCTCACGCAATCATCTGCGTAGTTTTGTAGGCAGCATCCAAGCCGGTGGGACGGTCTATACCGCGCAAATTCTCACCCAGGCTGAAGTGGATGCGATTGTGAACACCCCAAGTGAGAAGTGCGGCTTGTGATTCCACACCTGAACTAGCGCCTCGTTTCGGAAAGAAATGAAATGAACAACTCAAGTTTATATACCGCTGCACTCACGCTGTGTTTAGCACTGGGCTCTTCACTCGCAGGGGCGGCAGAACCCGCGCCTGCGGACATTGCTCAACACCGCGCCATGACACCTCAAGAATATGAAAGCTACCGAGCTGAACTTCAGCACAAGATTGAACAGGTCAGTCCGCCTTCCCAAAATAAAGGGATTGAAGAACCCATACATGATCAAGTAATCCATCCAGAAAGCGGCTATGGACAAGGCTATCGCGCACGTGTCGAACGAAATGACCGCGCTAGCAAAATGAATGGCCACCAAGGTGGCGCAATGAGCCGAAGCGGCGGACGTAATCGTTGAAAAAGGAACAGTCGTCATGAAACAAAAAAATAGCGGGCTAGCCACCCTATTGATGGGAATCGCCGTGATAGCTTCCCCCTTCGCACATGCAGATGAAGACAGTTACCTCACATTGAGCAGCGGCTTTGATTACAGCTCGGGCAAATATGGGACGACTTCAGTAACCGACACCATTTCAGTTCCAGTCAGCGCGCTTTACGAAACGGGTGCGTGGTCTTTGAAATTAACCGCGCCCTATCTGATCGTCACGGGTGAAGGTAATGTTGCAGTGAGTGGCAGGACGGGGGGTAGGCGCGGCACTACGACTACCACCACGACAACCGTGACAAAAACCAGAACTACTCAAACGGGTCTAGGCGATGTGGTCACGATGGCGACCTACAACCTCTATTCAGATAATGAATCGGATTCAGGCATCGACCTCACCGGCCGCATCAAATTCGGCACCGCAAGCAAGGCGTTCGGTTCTGGCTTGAATGATTACTCGGCACAAATCTATTCCTACACAAGTGTGGGTGCGCTCTCTCCCAGCTTTTCAATCGGCTACGAGGTGGTGGGTAGCTCGACCACGGCGCCCATGAACAACGTGTATTTCGGCTCGATTGGCACGGGCTACAGCATCAGTGAACAGACACGCATTGGAATAGATTACAGGTATGCACAGAAAGCCTCTGTCACAGGCGCTGAACAAAAAGATGGCTCGCTATACGCCAGCCAAGAATTAACACCGGATGTCTATCTGCGTGGCTATGTGCTCAAAGGTTTCGCTGCGGGAAGTGCCGATAGCGGATTGGGCATGTCAATATCTACGAGCTTTTGAGAGGAAAGTCGATTATCGAACGAGTAGCTCGACTCCTATTTCAAACGCACTTCAAATACGTTTGCGCAATATCAGTTGAGTCGTTATGCCCGCAATCAAGGTGCTGATGCTCGCATCAAACCCGCCAAACATTGATACCATGTAGCGGTTTATTTCCCTCTGAATAGTAATGCCTATGCGCACCGTGTTGCAGCGTTTTCTACCGCACTCCTCCACCGCCTCTTTCGCCGAAAAACTGCGCAGTGGCTTGGTAGGTGGGTTGGCTATCTTCCTGCTAGCGTGGGCGCTCTATGCCTTACCGCGACCTACTTACCCACTGCTAATGCTGGGCTCTATGGCGGAACCTATGGTCACACCTGAAGCACTAGACATCGCATGGGCGCTAGAACAAATGGATGGGGTGATTGACGTGAGTGTGGAAGATTTAGCCGACATCTTCGCCAAAGCACAGACTCATGCACGCGACCGTCTTAATACACAGCTGAAGAAAAACGTGTGATGAACTCTCTACTCAACAACTCCAGCGCCCCCACCTTTGACCATCCGTTGGAAATGCTGCGTGCCTGCCACGGCAGAATCGAAGCGCAATGCATTACGCTCAATCGCTTGGTGCGACACGTAAAGAAACACGGAGGCGACGAACAAGCCGTGCAAGCGGCGCGCGCCATCCTGCGCTATTTCGATACGGCTGGGCAACATCACCATCAAGACGAAGAACAAGACTTGTTCCCGCAATTGCTCGCCACACATGACACAAGCGCCAGTGCGCTCGTCACACGTTTGGCACATGAACACATTGCGTTGGACGCTGCATGGCAAAACTTGCGGCCTTTGCTGCTGAACCTTGTGGAAGCACAGGCGCAAGCGCTGGATGCCGCCATCGTGCATCAGTTTATCGAGGTGTATGCGAAGCACATTGCACATGAAAATAAAACACTGTTGCCACTGGCGGCGACCTTGCTCAACGAAACTCAACTACGCAGCATGGGACAAAGCATGGCCGCACGACGCGGAGTGACGCTTTGAATTCAACTCAACAAACCGTCGCCATCATCGGCGGGGGACCTGCGGGGTTGATGGCAGCGGAAGTATTAAGCGGACATGGCCTGCAAGTGGACGTGTACGATTCGATGTCATCCCTGGGGCGTAAATTTTTGATGGCTGGTAAAAGCGGATTGAACCTGACGCACTCGGAGCCGTTCGAG
>JAGVFD010000240.1 GCA_020057805.1 Sideroxydans sp.
ACCAAGGGTCAGGAAACCGACAAGTTATGGGGCATGCGTCAAGGCGCTAAAGATTACGTGACCAAGCCCGTGAATGCGGAAGAATTGCTCGGCAAAATCGTAGCCCTCGGTTAATCCGCCTCCATGTCAAAGCGATTTAATCTGCGCGAATTCCAGCAAGAAGTGCTGGATAAATTACAGGCTCAAGCCGCAAGTGGTAAGCAAATCACCACCTTGGGCGTTCAAATTGGCGCTGAAAATTGGCTGATTGATATGGGCGACATTGGCGAAGTGCTGCCGCCACCTGCGCTCACGCCCGTTCCGCTCACACAGGGTTGGTTTTGCGGGGTGGCTAACGTGCGCGGCAATTTGTGCAGCGTTGTTGATTTGGCGGCATTTATGCAATTACCGCCCACCCCGCTTGAAGCCCGCAATCGTGTGTTACTTTTAAGTTCCCGCTTCGGCTTTAACACGGGACTACTCGTTTCTCAAGTTCTGGGCTTACGTGATACGCAAACCTGGCAATTCCACACCAATAGCGACCGCGCTTTTTATCAAGACGAAACCGGTGGTGTGTGGCACAAACTGGATATTCAACTCCTCATTAATCAACCTGAATTCTTGCAAATTAACGCATAGCAATTTCATTGGCACAAGGAATACACCATGGCACTTAACACCTCTAAAGCTCCTAATAAAAAATCAAATGCGACGGATGTTTCGTGGTTGGAAAAGCCGCTGCCGCTACTGGGCAAGCTGCCCTTCAATAAGCAATTACAAATTTTAGGTATCGCCACAGGTATCGCCATGCTGGTGGGTATCACCTCTTCGATGCTCGACAACCGCGCTGCCTCACAAGTTACACGTGAACTCAAACTATCCGGCGACTTAGTGTTCTTGACGCAACGTCTAGCGAAAGATGCGGCGTCGGCTATGCAAGGTAAAGACACAGCAATTGAAGGTTTGCCGCTAGCCCGTGCAGAAGCTGAATCCATTTTAGCGCAACTCGATAAAGGCGGTGACGGCCTTGCTGCGGCTTCAGGTGAGGTACGCACCGCCCTAGATGCTTTGCTGCCTATAGCTAAAGCCTCATTAAAAGATATTGAAGAAATTGAAGCGGGCCGTCCTGGTATTTTGACGGTGTCACGCGCAGTGGAAGCCACCGAAGTGATCGGCCCGCAATTACGCGAAGCCATTCGTCAATGGCTAGCAGCAGGGGGCGATGCACAACGTATCACGCGCTTTTCATTGCTAGCAGAGCGCATTGGTAAAGACGCTAGCGCAATGCTAGGTGGACAAGCGACAACGGAAGCCGTCGCCGCTTTGGGTAGTGACACCCAAGATGCCGAAGAAATTTTAGCCACCTTTAATGCGGCTGACCCTGCTGTGGCAAAAGTCATCGACCTGTTCGATAGTTATCGCAACTCGGTGGAAGCCGTGATTAGCCAAGCACAAGGTTTGTTTGCTGCGAAGAAAGCCTTGAACGACTATTTCGATAGCGTGAATCAAACCAAAAATGGTCCTTTCTTGTTAAATGCGCGTGCACTAGTGGGCGCTTGCCAGACTTCACTCTCGGGTCGTGCTACTACCTCCATTTCTCTGCTGGCGTTTGCACTGGTGCTCGTTTTATTGGCATTGCTCGCGAAAACGCTGCTGGCCGACTCACGCGCCCGTGCTAAATCAGCGGAAGCCATGAATAAGCAAAATCAACAAGCGATTTTGCGCTTGATGAATGAGTTGTCTGATTTGGCCGACGGCGACTTGTCTGCCAAGGCGACGGTCACTGAAGACATTACCGGTGCAATTGCCGACACCATCAACTACACCACGGACGAGCTGCGTAAGTTGGTATCACGCGTTATGGCCGCTTCGGCGCAGGTGACCAAAGCCACTGACGAAGCCGGTACAGTAACCAAAGGTTTGATGGTCGCGACACAAAAACAAGCGAACGAAATTCGCGATGCGGGTGGTGCGGTGGAATTGATGACCAAATCTATCAAAGAGGTGGACACCAGCGCGGCACAGTCGTCGCAAGTGGCGCGACGCACATTAGAAGTAACCGAACAAGGTGCGGCAGCGGTGCGCAACACCGTGGCGGGCATGGACAGTATTCGTGAACAAATTCAAGATACCGCAAAGCGCATTAAGCGCCTTGGGGAAAGCTCACAGGAAATTGGTGAAATCGTGGATTTGATTTCGGATATTACCGAACAAACCAACGTGTTGGCGTTGAACGCGGCGATTCAAGCGTCATCGGCGGGCGAAGCGGGACGCGGTTTTGCGGTGGTGGCGGCCGAAGTTCAACGCTTGGCGGAACGTTCTGCTGAAGCGACCAAGCAAATCGGCTTGCTGGTAAAAGCGATTCAGGGCGATACACAAGACGCCGTGTCCGCGATGGAAAAGAGCACGCAGGGTGTGGTGGACGGAGCACGCTTATCTGACGAGGCGAGTAAATCACTAAAAGAAATTGAAAGTTCCACCCGTGAACTAACCGACTTGGTGAACAGTATTTCGGTGTCTACTCAAGTACAAACCGACATGGCACAAGAAGTGGCGACTGTCATGGCAGACATCTTGAAAATTTCCGAGCAAACCTCCAAAGGTACGCAGCAAACCAGTGCGTCCGTTGTGCAATTAGAGGCGCTCGCAAAAGAACTCAACGGCTCTGTTGCCGGCTTCAAACTATAAGGCTTAATTGTGAACGCCCCCTTCAGCCCCTCACTTTTACTACCCGTTAAATTTAGCTTGGATAGCGCGCTCGCTAACGTGAGTGCGCAATTGGATAAATTTTTTGCACCTAGTCGTGATGTACAGGCATTAAGTCTTGCTGGGGCCGAATTTCAACGCGTCATGAACGTCCTCAAAACCTTGCCCATGCCTGGCATCCTAGTTTTTTGTGCGCAATTAGACAACGTGTTGCAAGAACTCAAAGCCAATCCCACCAGCGTTAGCAAAATGAATGAAAGTGTCATTCGTAATGCACTATTTGGCTTAACTCACTTCTTGGATGCCGTGTGTGAAGGTGCACCCAACGCTACATTACGTTTGTTCCGCGAGTACCAAGACTTATTACAAACACGCGGCATAGATATGGCCTTTGAGGTTGACCTATTTTTCCCCAATTTACACGTTAGCCTGCCTGCCTCTATTTTGAATGAAGCGCTGCTGCCTGATGCGCCTGTGCAACTCAAAATAGAGCGTACGCGTTACCAACAAAACCTGCTCAAATGGTTGCGCCAAGACAATGCGGTTGATGCGTTGAGCCAAATGATGGCCGCAGTGCGCGTGGTGCTAACTTGCGCACCACAAAATGAGCAGCGTGCTTTTTGGTGGGTAGCTGGCGGACTCTTAAATTGCATCAAACATGAAGGTGTGCCGTCCGATTTGAGTGTGAAAAAATCATTAACGCGCATTGATCAGCGTATGCGTGCACTGATTGAAAATAATGCCGTTAATGATGATGAAGCGTTAACCGAAATGCTGTATTTGATTGCGCGCAGCCATACGGTGAGTGACGCGATTCAGTCCATCAAGCAAACCTTTGCACTCGAAACTTATCTTCCCGAAGAACAAGATTTATCGCCCCGCGAAACCACGACGGTCATCGAAAAAATGCGCGCCGGTCTCGCCAGCGCTGAAGAAGCGTGGGAGCTGTGTATTAATCACGATGCGGCTGCCTGCCAACGTTTCGTGCCACTTACTTCACAGCTGTTCCAATTGGCTGAAAAATTAGAACGTAATTCATTGCAGTTTCTATGCAAACAAATTCACTCGGCGGCGGTTCATGCAGATGAACCAAAACAAGCGCAACGCTTCGCGCTCGATATGGCAATGGCTTTTCTGTTATTGCGTACCGGCCTAGACCACTATCAACATTTAGGGGCGGACTTCCACGAGCAAGTGCGCTTACTCAGCTTGCGCTTGCAAGACGCGGCTATTTTCAAAGAAGAAGACCCCGCACGCTTTGTCCACCTATCAAGTTTGTATTGCGCGATGCAAACTCGTGATGCGCTGCTGCCCATGGCATCTGCCATGCAGACCTGCTTTCATCTCATCGAAACCACCATTACCGCCTTCCTCACGAATCCCGCAGCTCGTAGCGAGATGGCGCAAACATCGGTCGCATTCAGCCAAGTTCAAAGTGCCCTACGCATCCTCTCCTTAAGTGAAGCCGAGCAATTAGCTCATGCCTTAAGTGATTGGGTAGAGCATTTTTCCCATGCTGGCACGCCTTCACCTGAAGAGGGCTTGTTTGCCTTGAATGCGCTGACCACTTTCAACCAATACATCAAAGGACTGGCTCAAGGCTTTGTGCCTAATGCTCATACCTTGAATGTGGCGCTGCCCGCTTCTACTAGAAACACGCCCCCAGCTGACTCTGCGGCGGCCAGTGTTGCCGCGCCCATCACCTCAACAGGGATGGCGATTCGTTCAGGCAATGAAGACGACGAGTTGCTCGAAGTGTTTTTGGAAGAAGCGAGCGAAGTGTTAGCCAACCTGCGCAAGCAACACGACATCGTGCGCGACCAACCTGACACTCAAGAATCGTGGGTAACCATTCGCCGTGCCTTCCACACTCTAAAAGGCAGTGGCCGCATGGTGGGATTGACTGAATTAGGTGAGGTAGCTTGGGCCGTTGAACGCGCTATGAATAAATGGCTAGCTGAAGGAAAAGCCGCCACGCCCACCTTGCATAAACTGCTCACCGAAGCGGAAGACGTGTTCCTGCAATGGATCGGTTTGTTGCATCAGGGCAATCACGATGCACACATCGAACCCAGTGCATTACTTGCCTTGGCCAAGGCGGTTGAATTAGGACAAACCGCGCCCGCGCCTGAAATCGCCGTAGCCGCTCCCACGGTGGAAGCTGTGGCAACACCTGCCGCCCCATTACACGCGCCCATACCGTCATTGGAACTCACGCTCCAAACTGCCCCTGCTTCCACTGATGAATTGCCTATCATCATTGGTTCAGTCAGTTTGTCTCCTGCACTGTTCCGCATTGCCACCGAAGAAGCGCTACAAAACATGCAGTCCTTGCAGGCTTGCTTTATTGATTTGTCGTTGACGCCCGGCAGCAGCATTAGCCACAGCTTTATGCGTTCCGCGCACACTCTTGCTGGTGTCAATCGCACCATGGGATTCACGCACATTGCCGAGTTAGCACATGCATTAGAGTTGTGGCTGGATGCCCGCATGGACAAACCAAATGTGGTGAATGATCCACAAATGTCTTTGCTACACACCGTCATCTCTGCGCTGGATACGATGTGTCTGTCGATTCGTAATCAAGAAGATGCCACACCCCGCGCTGATTTAATTAATCGCCTACACGCAGACAATAATGTGCTTGCCAGCAGCGAAGTGGCTGCGCCGCAAACCGTTGCCCCTGTCGAAATTGAACCTGTCGCATCCTTTGAATTTACAGCAGCGCTTGAACCTTTAGTGCCCATTGAGCTTGCTACGATGGCAATGGAAGAAGTTACTCCTGCCACGCACATTTCCACAGCACTTGAGTTCACCTCCACCGCACCCGCGTTTGAGTTGCCGCTGGATATGCCGCCCCCCCCTGTTACTGCGCCGCTTGAAGCGGTACAGGTTGAAGCAACAGAAGCTGCCGCAGCGCATGAACGCGTAGTACATGACGAAGTGGATGAACAGTTGTTGCCCATTTTCTTGGAAGAAGCGCGCGAGCTGTATCCGCAAATTGGGGCGACTTTACGTGCATGGCGTGCCACACCTCAAAACACACAGCTTGGACAAAACTTACAGCGCAATTTGCACACCCTCAAAGGCAGCTCACGCATGGCGGGTGCAATGCGTCTGGGTGAACTGACCCACCGGGTTGAAGATCGTGTTGATTACGCGATTGCCCAGCACTCTTTGGACGACAACTTGTGGAGCGAGCTCGATGTGTACCTTGACCGCATCGCACACGCCATTGAAGAATTACAAAATCCAAATGCGACGCCTGCGGCCAGTGTTGCCGAAACTGCGCCGCGCAAAACAGCCGTCGTCCTTGATGTTGGTTTAGACCGCACTAACCAAGCCAGCTTGCTACGCGTGCGGGCGGACATCGTTGATCGTTTGGTGAATGAGGCGGGTGAAGTAAGCGTAACGCGTTCTCGCATTGAAACCGAGTTGCGCAGCCTCAAAGCAGGTTTGATGGAATTGACGGACAACGTACATCGTCTGAGACACCAAGTGCGTGAAATTGAAATGCAAGCAGAAGGACAAATGCAAGCACGCATTCACGTTAGTGGGGCAAATGCAGAACAATTTGACCCACTCGAATTCGACCGCTTCACACGCTTCCAAGAACTCACGCGCTTTATGAACGAAAGTGTGCATGACGTGCAAACCGTTCAGCAAGCCCTGTTGAAAAACTTGGATGAAGCGTCCGCTGCGCTCGCTGCACAAACCAACCTCAACCGAGATTTGCAGCAAGGTTTGATGTCGATTCGCATGGTGCCGTTCTCCAGCATTAGCGAACGTCTGTATCGCATTTTGCGACAAACGGGTAAAGAGTTAGGTAAGCGTGCCAATTTGGAATTGGTCGGCACTTCGATTGAGTTAGATCGTAGCGTGTTAGAAAAAATGACCGCGCCGTTTGAACACTTGCTGCGCAATGCCATTGCCCACGGCCTAGAAGAACCCACGAAACGCGAGCTCAACGGTAAGAATCCTATCGGCGAAATTCGCCTTAACTTACGCCAAGAAAGTAACGAAGTCGTATTTGAATTTAGCGACGATGGCGTGGGACTTGATTTGCTACGCATCAAACAGAAAGCACTAGAAAACGAATTAATTTCAGCAGAAGATTCACCCACTGATGAACAAGTCATGCAATTCATTTTCCGCGCTGGCCTGTCCACCGCACACGAAGTGACCGAAGTTTCAGGGCGCGGTGTGGGTATGGATGTGGTGCGTAGTGAAATTGCCGCACTGGGCGGACGTATTGATGTGTCCTCCGAAAAAGGTCGTGGCGTGCGCTTTAGCATCCATTTGCCACTGACCTTGGCGGTGACCAAAACACTGATGGTGCGCGCAGGGCAATCCATTTATGCCATTCCATCCGTGATGGTTGAAAATGTACAACAGCTTAAATCTGACGCTCTCGACAAGATCTACCAACAGCAGTATGTGGAGTGGCAAGGCCGCCGTTACGCTTTGCATTACCTTCCACGTTTGCTAGGCGACCATCAAATTGAAGTGATTGCCCAACCACACAATCCCGTGCTGTTATTGCGCAGTGGTGAAAGCCGCATTGCCTTACACGTGGATGCTTTACTGGGTAACCAAGAGGTGGTGGTCAAGAACATCGGCCCACAACTCGCACGCTTACCCGGCATTGCAGGAGCAACGGTTTCAGGTAGCGGCGCGGTGATTCTAATTATCAACCCCGTCGATTTCAGTCAGCGTACCCAAAGTGCGCGCAGCGCCGCCCCAGCCAGTACCGTCGAAACGGTGCGCGCCGTCCCCCTCATCATGGTGGTGGATGATTCGCTCACCGTGCGCAAAATTACCACTCGCTTGCTAGAGCGCAATGGCTACTTGGTGGTCACCGCAAAAGATGGTGTGGATGCGCTAGAACAGCTAATGGAAGTATCGCCTGATATCATGTTGCTCGACGTTGAAATGCCGCGCATGGATGGATTTGAGTTGGCTAAACGCTTGCGTCAAGACAGCAAAACCAAGAAATTGCCCATCATTATGATTACTTCACGTACTGCGGATAAACATCGTAACTACGCATTAGAACTCGGCGTAAATGAGTACTTGGGCAAACCATTCCAAGAAGAAGAGTTGTTGCGCCACGTGGCACATTTTATAGAACAGGGGCAGACCACCGCCTCGCTGTAACTTGTCTGTAATGTAAGCTGTCTATACTGCAAGACATCTTAAAAGGAGAAGTAAAATGGGATTATTTGATTGGTTTTCAGCTCTATCTAAAGGCGATGAAAAAACCGCCGCCGCCAACTCGCAATCCGGCGCCATTCAAGAAGAAGGGGTTGTGCATGGTTTAGATTTTGTGGCGGCCATCGAAGCGCACCGAAAATGGAAAGAGCGTCTCTCTGCTTACGTGGCAGGTACGTCGGCTGAAAAATTAGATCACGCGACTATTTGCCGCGACGATCAGTGCGCTTTGGGTAAGTGGATTTACAAAGAAGGCACCCAGTTCGTTGGACATTCTCCCACCTTTCATCAAGTGAAAGCCAAACATGCCGAGTTCCATGTGACCGCTGCACAAATCGTAGAAAAAGTACAAACCGGCAATAAAGCGGAAGCCTCCACCATGTTGCATGAAGGCGCATTCTCTAAATCATCGCGCGATGTGCAGTCGCTGATTTCCAAGTTGTATATGGAAACAAAAGGGCTATAAATTCCCTTGCACAATAAGTGGTACTCATTAAAATCGGCGTGTTGTCACGCCGATTTTTTTATTGAGAAAGCTTTTATGAAGATACAGGGAGTATTACTTTTTTGCGGGGGCTTGATTTTAAGCCAAGCCACTTACGCAGAAAACGCCGGGGCATTACTGAATAAATACAACTGCCTAATTTGTCATCACACCCACGGCAAACGAGTAGTTGGCCCTAGCTTTGAAATGGTGGCTAAACACTACGCGGGCGATGCCAGCGCAGCTGATTATTTGATGCAGCGGGTTCGAGCTGGCGGACCAGGCGTTTGGGGCAGCATGCCGATGCCCGCTGCGCCTGCGCAAGTGACTGATGCAGAAATTAAAGTGATGGTTGCACACATTCTGGCAACTCAATAAAACGTGCTGTGCCCAGCTATTAGGGGGTTTGTGGGAGGCCGATTTATCGGGCGATTATTTTTATAGAGAGCCTATTCGCACAATAAATCAGTCTCCCACAAACGCCGTCCACCCTCATTCGGCAAACGCTAATCCAGCCACTCTCAGCTTATCTGCTTAAACATCTCCAGCGTCTTCACTCTCGCCAATGCGTGATCAACGATAGGCGCGGGATAGTTTTTGCCCATCACGATGCCACGTTGCTGTTGTTCACTCGACGCTAACGTCCACGGTGCGTGGATGAATTTGTCCGGACAGTTCGTCAACTCGGGAACATAACGGCGAATGAACTTGCCCGCAGGGTCGAACCGTTCTGATTGCGTGACCGGATTGAAGATGCGAAACCACGGTTGTGCATCGCAACCGGTCGAAGCAGACCATTGCCAGCCACCATTGTTCGCCGAGAGATCGTAGTCCAACAGATGCTCGGCGAAATAACGTTCGCCCCAACGCCAGTCGATCTGCAAGTCTTTAGTTAGAAACGAAGCTGTCACCATACGCAAACGGTTGTGCATGAAGCCAGTCTGATTGAGCTGGCGCATCCCTGCGTCCACGAGTGGATAACCTGTGCGCCCCTCACACCATGCCGCGAACTTGTCCTTGTCGTTCAGCCACGCCAGCGTATCGAACTGCGGTTTGTAAGCATGGTTCACGACGTGCGGATGATGGTGAAGCAACATCTGGTAGAACTCGCGCCAGATGAGTTCAGATAACCATGTCTGCGCGCCCTGTCCACCTGCATAATGGGCATAGCTCGCCAATGCGCGGATGGAGATTGTGCCGAAACGTAGGTGCGTGGAAAGATAGGACACCCCCTTCACTGCAGGGAAGTCTCGGCGAGCGTGATACTCACTGATGCGCTGTTGAAAGTCATCGAACAGCTTACTTGCCCCCGACATGCCACAGGGCAACGCCATCTCACCCAGATTGGTCAGCTTGAAACCTAACGATTCCAGACTAGGCAATGCTGTTGGTGCGCACTTTGCCAATGCCTCAAGATACGTCTCCACTGGGTAAGCACGTAGGTAGAAATCGTCCAATTTCTTCAACCACGCGTTCTTGTAGGGCGTGAACACCGCGAACGGTTTGCCCGATCCATTCAATATCTCGTCACGCTCGAAGATGACTTGGTCTTTGAAGTCGTGCATCTCGATGTCGCTCTTGCCAAGTTCAGCTGCGACGAACGCATCGCGCTGAATCGCATCCGGTTCGTAGTCGTGATTGCAGAATACCGCCCCCGCCTTGAGCTGTTTCGCCAGCTGCGGGACGAGCTTGCGTGCGCTGCCATGCAACACATGCAGAGTGCTACCCAGCTTCTCCAGCTCAGCCTTCAACTCCTGCACGCTGCGCCAGATGAACTCGACGCGACGGTCAGCCTTGTTGGGCAAGGCATCCAAGATGTCGGTGTCAAACACGAACACGCAATGCACTGCCGCACTGTCCTTCAGTGCGTGATACAGGGCCGCATGGTCGTGCAAGCGTAAGTCGCGGCGAAACCAAAAGAGAGAGACCTGATTAGTTTTATTCATGTTTGATATTATGCAGAACAAAGCTTCACTTAAAAAATTTCACGCTGCTGGTTAACTCCCATCTGATTAGCTACACTTGAATCAAATATGCCTCAACCTGCTATGACTCCTACTGCTTTTATAAAGAGAACAACAGCGCTTAATTTACCTGCGAATGCTTACTGCCATTCCCGCATTGAAATATGCAAGGTTCTGCATAAACTATTACATGAAAACAGTGCAATTTTCGCGTGGGTAGGCGACGAGCAATTATTTGTATCACGCATCTTACGCATTGATGAAAGCGCGGATTCTCTCGTGATGGAATATGGCGAAGATAAGTCAAGAA
Source organism: Sideroxydans sp. (assembly GCA_020057805.1). Lineage (GTDB taxonomy): Bacteria > Pseudomonadota > Gammaproteobacteria > Burkholderiales > Gallionellaceae > Sideroxyarcus. Next base: position 10,655 of record JAGVFD010000240.1, read on the forward strand.
ATAACCTTTTATTTGATCAGCCCTTCTTAATTTTCAAAGCTAATTACCAAGCTGCACATCTCGTCTTCAAACTAACCTGCCCAGCTAACATTCTGTTTAATGAAAAACCTGCGCTCCAATTCTCACTCCCTCAATCTTTGATATTTTCTCAACACCGACAAAATCAAAGAAAACCCATTCCGCCGCACTTTCCCTTAAATTGTATCGCCAGAAACAAAGGGACTTTGTTATTAGTATCCATCGTTGACATTAGCTTAAATGGCATGGGCGGCATTATTTCCGACATGGACTCCAAGTTAACTGTTGGCACGATTTTGAGCGGATGCCGCGTTATTTACCCAAATGGTAATCCCATTAAAGTTGACCTAGTCGTGCGCAATATCCAGACCATCACCGATTCAAATGGCAAACTTTGCAAGCGCGCTGGCGTAAGCTTTCTTCAGCGTCCTGATGAAATTCAGGCACTCATAAACCACTTTATTTACGATTTAGACCCTCTAAAAATGTCACCTTAAGCCTCCAGCCGGAATTTTTTCGCATTAAATTAAACTTAATTTAATTTGCTACTTGAACTCAAAATATCACAGCTCATAAAATGTCTGAAGGTGGGGACAAAATTTGTGAAGGTTCATTCAGAAAGCTACAATGCCGCCATGTCAAACATGAACCTCACCAACCACTTCCTGATCGCCATGCCGGCGATGACCGATCCCTTCTTCGCCAAGTCGCTCACTTATGTGTGCGAACACAACGACGAGGGTGCGATGGGTATCGTGGTGAACCGCCCGATCAGCCTCAATCTGAGTGAGTTGTTCGCGCAGATCAACATGCCACTCACCCAGCCAGAACTCGAAGATATGCCCGTACATTTCGGCGGCCCAGTACAGACCGACCGGGGCTTCGTCCTACACAACGCAGGGGGCCAATGGCAATCGACCTTGAAGGTGAATGACAAGATCGAGCTCACCACCTCCAAAGACATCTTGCAGGCGGTAGGTGAAGGCACGGGTCCTAGCAATCTGCTCATCACCCTTGGCTATGCGGGTTGGTCTGAAGGACAGTTGGAACAAGAGCTGGCAGCCAATGCTTGGCTGAGCGTTCAAGCTACCGAACACATTCTGTTCGACCTGCCCGCCGAAGAAAAACTGGCCGCAGCGATGGCCTTGCTCGGCGTTGATTTCGCATCCCTTTCCGAAGAGGCCGGACATGCCTGACGGGCAGTCTTCCTCCACCCTCTCAGGCACTTTCCTCGCATTCGATTTCGGCACCAAACGCATCGGCATCGCCGTAGGCAACAATATCTCCGGCACCGCCCGCCCTCTCTCTACCATCAACGATGAGAAGACC
>JAGVFD010000105.1 GCA_020057805.1 Sideroxydans sp.
ATGTTCGCGCGCGACTGGCGACTTTGTTTGGCGAGCAAGGGAGATTAGTGATTCAGGACAATTCAGAAGGTGGCGTAACGGCGAGATTGGAGATGCCACGATGAGCTGCGCGCTTTCTGAAAATACCGTCATACCGGCGCAGGCCGGTATCCAGACCAATCGAACAGCCCGCGTAGCGGACAAAATAGGGGTCTTGCTACGCAAGGATTTCTGTCTTGACTGGATACCGGCCTGCGCCGGTATGACGATGTGCGGTGACTTGAAATGAGAGCCCTCATCGCCGATGACGAACAACACCTCGCAGAAGACCTGCGTCGTCGTCTCACCGTACTGTGGCCGGAGTTAAAGATAATTGCAGTCGTGCATGACGGCATCGCCGCAGAGCAAGCGCTGACTGAACTCAAGCCTGACATCGCCTTCCTCGACATTCGCATGCCTGGTCAAAGTGGCTTGGATGCGGCGCGGAGTGCCTCTGTTGCGACGCGATTGGTGTTCGTCACCGCATTCGATGACCATGCCGTGCAGGCATTCGAACAGGCAGCGGTGGATTACTTGCTAAAGCCCGTCTCGGATGAACGTTTAGAGCGCTGTGTGGAACGTCTACAACAAGGCAGTCTGTTCGCGCCCGATGCGATGATGACTCGCCTGCAACAATTACTGGCGACACCGGCCAAGCCCGAGCCATTGCGCTGGTTGCGCATCCAAGTGGGGCAGACGGTGCGCATGGTGGCGGTGGAAGAGGTTTGCTACTTCCAATCCGCTGATAAGTACACCACGGTCCTCACGCGCGATGCAGAGTTGCTGTTACGCACGCCCCTCAAAGATCTCATCGAACAACTTGACCCCGATCAGTTTTGGCAGGTGCATCGCGGTACGGTTGTGAATGCGAAGCAGATCGTTTCAGCCCATCATGATCTGTTAGGTAAAGTCACGCTCTCGTTGAAAGATAGAGCAGAGAAAGTAGCAGTGAGCCGCAGCTATGCTCATCTTTTTAAGCAGATGTGAAAAGGACAACGATATGACAAAAAAAGCAGCAGTCATCACAGGCGCATCCAGTGGCATCGGTATGGAGTTGGCGCGTTTGTTTGCGGCAGATGGGTACGACTTGATCGTGACGGCGCGACGCACAGAGTTATTGCAAAAGCTATCCGATGAATTGGCGAAAGCGCACGGCACAAAAGTGAGCATCATCCAAATGGACATCGCACAACCCTATGCAGGCGAAGCATTGTGGAAGGCCGTCAGTGACATCACGCCTAACGTCGAGGTGTTGGTGAACAACGCGGGTGTAGGTGATGCGAGTGAGTTTTCGACTGAATCCCCCGATGTCATCGAGCGCATGATTCATCTCAATATCTCAACGCTTACCTCACTCACACGGTACGCGCTTCCGCAGATGGTGTTACGTGGCAGTGGCAACATTTTGAATGTCGCGTCACTGGCGGGTTATCAACCGGGCGGTCCAGGCATGGCGGTGTATTACGCGACCAAGGCTTATGTGCTGTCGTTTTCTCGTGCGATACGTTGCGAGTTGAAATCGAGTGGCGTGAGTGTCACGGCCTTATGTCCCGGTGCGACCGCGACGGAATTCGAGCAAACGGCAGGTGCGCAGAAGACTTTGTTGTTTCGCTGGAGCAAGCCGATGGATGCCAAGACGGTAGCGTTGGCAGGTTATCGCGGTATGCAACGAGGCTGTGGTGAAGTGGTGCCGGGATGGATGAATAAATTTTTGGCAGTGAGTCCGCGCTTTTCGGCGACTTCGATGGCGCTGGCAATTAACAAAAGGCTGCTGGCTAGACACCGCTAAAAAACTGTCCACGAAAGACACGAAAGACACGAAAGACACGAAAGGCACGAAAGGCACGAAAGGCACGAAAGGCATGAACAAATACGGAGTCAGCTTTTTCTTTCGTGCTTTTCGTGAATTTCGTGGACAAAAAGGTTTCGCTGAATTTTATTAGGAGCGCAGAAAATGAATCAAGAATTACATGTGGTGTTCGGCTCCGGCCAAGTGGGTTACCCGTTGGCAGAAAAATTACTCGAAGCAGGTAAGCGCGTGCGCGTGGTGAAGCGTAGCCAAGGCGATGTGCCAGAAGGTGCGGAGACGATGTTGGGTGACGCGACCCTAGAGTCCTTCTGTCATCAAGCATGCGTCGGCGCGAGTGTGGTGTATCACTGCATGAATCCAGCGTACGACACCAAGCTGTGGGCAGCCACCTTGCCGCGTTACATGGATAACCTCATCGCGGCGGCCAGCAAGGTTGGTGCGCGACTGGTTGTGTTGGATAACCTCTACATGCTGGGGCGCACAGGGGGTAAGCCGATGAACGAAGACACGCCTGTGAATCCATGCAGCAAAAAAGGCGCGATACGCGCCAAGGTCGCCGAGCGCTTGTTTGAGGCGCAGCGTAGTGGAGAGGTGCGCGCGGTGTGTGGCAGAGCAGCGGATTTTTATGGGCCGCGTGGCTCACTCACTTTCTTTGGCGAACAATTTTGGAAGCCGGTGATGGCAGGCAAGCCAGGTATGTCGCTGGTGAATCCCGATACTTTGCATACCTATCACTACATCCCCGATGTGGCGCAAGGGTTGGCAACGTTGGGTTGCGCCAGTGATGATGAGTTGAATGGACAAGTCTTGTGGATGTTGCCGTGCCAGCCTGCGGTGAGTACGCAGGAAATGGTGAATCGTTTTGGGCCTGCGCTCGGTCGCACCATTGGGCTAAACGTGATGCCGCGCTGGCTTTCAAATGGTTTAGGATTGTTTGTGCCTATCTTGAAAGAATTGAAGGAGATGTCCTACCAATGGGATGAATCCTTCATCGTGGATGACAGCCGCTTCCGTGCACGTTTTTCAATGAAGCCGATGCGAGAAGATGAAGCCGCACGTGCCACCGTGGAGTGGGCGCGCCAAACTTACGGCGCGAAATAACTAGAACGCAAGCTTGATTGGTTCATCCGCCCCCCCCCCGTTGGGAGCGGGAGCTAATTTGGAGTGGCGCTGGGTTTAGTCCCTCTCATAGTGAGCTACCCCCGTAAAGTTGAAAAAGCTGAAGCCACATACGGTTCAGCCATTCGCCGGGATAGGGATAAGGCAATCGAGTGCCTAAAAAATCGTGATGGTTAGCTTGAACGATGCATGCAAAGTAATTGACGCGATTGTTTGATCGGTGTCGTGGTGAAGGCAAATTCAGGACGTTAAAAAGCCCGCTGTATCAACAGCGGGCTTTTTAACGTGATGCGAGGGGCTAAATTAAACGCCCATGCACACGGTGAATAATTCGGTGTCCTCGGGGGTTGCGGTGGCTGCTTTGCCAATAGTGCCAGCTGGCCAAGCGGAACCTGCATTGTTGCTCTGCGTCCTCATTGAACCAGTATCGGTTTTCCCATCATCTAGCATTACATCGAGTTGTTTTGCAAACTTACCTTGGATATTGCCTGAACAAATCAGGTATGAACCCTTAAGTCCGGTAATGGGGTTGGCTGTAGCAGATGCATTGGTAATCCCTATAAGGCCGCCGAGTGTATTGCGTTGTGGATAACCTGATGTGTCGGTTTTATCCGTGACCCCAGTTGTAATTCCAGATAGGCGCACATGTTCCCAGAACAAGAATGACTCATCGGTAGCTGTCGAGCTATCCCACTTTCCGTTGACTACACCATTGCCAAGATCACCAGGGGGGGTGCTATCGCTTGCTTTTGTTGCGAGAGTCACGTGCGTGGAAGCAAGCGCGTCATCGCCTGGCAAAGCTCGGTATTTATCTTGGTAGCTGTAAATATACAGAGAGGTGTTCTTAAAATCGCCAGCCAAGTTTTTAACTTTCGCGCTGTTGATTAGTTCTTGACCCTTCATTACGCCGCCGAGCAGCAGGCCAATAATCACCAGAACGATGGCGATTTCGATTAAAGTGAAGCCAGATTGATTGCGTTTCATGTGATTCTCCTTCGAGAGATTAGTTTTCTTTTGTGATGTCTTGCACGGATGTATAGGCAAAAGCTGTGCCAGCCTGTAAAAAGCAAAGCAAAAAACAATCAATCAATTGTTTTATATAATAAAAATTATGATTGGCGGGTTGAAATGGGGCGGCAAGCCACCCACTTTCCCGCAGTGCTTAAATCCCCTGTGACGTAAGGATGACGAGGAGTTGACGGAATGCTGACACTAAACCCCGCGCAATGGGCGCGCTCTGGGCGCTGGGTGTCCTTTGCAATGTTGTTGTCGCTGCAAGTGGCCTTATGGCTAGGCATTGATAACCTGTGGGCGAAGCCTTTGTTGTTAGCGCATCTGGGCTTGTTCTTAATGTGGCAGCCCTTGTGGAATCGTGAGGTGAAGTTAAGTTGGGGCAGCTCCACCATCATCATCGGCATTTGCCTCACCGCTTTGTTGTGGTTGAACTGGTGGGTATTGGCGTTTTGGGTGAGCGGCTTATTTGCCTTGGTGGGTGGGCGTGTATTTGCCTTCTATCCGCGCTGGCAAAGGTTTAGCCATCTATGGGTGATGACGTATTTACTGGCGGTGCTGTTGCTCTACATCACCCCCGAGCTATTTAAGTTACAGGGCTTTGACGACACCGCACGCACATTGCTGGATATAGGCTTGGCCTTGTTCCTCATCATCTTGGTTTTCATCCCCGTTGAGCGCGAACGCATAGACAGCGAGCAAGCCGTGGACTTTGTCTACGTGTTGCTGCTGTTCACGCTGATTACTTTGCTGGTGTTAGGCAGCTTGGCGTTTATGACGCTGGCGCAAGCGGGCTATTTTGAGGCGGTATTGCGCAGCTTGTTTATGTTAGCCGTCGCCTTATTTGTACTTGGCGTGTTGTGGAATCCGCATATGGGCTTCTCGGGCTTGCGTACGGGCTTTTCGCGTTACGTACTGTC
>JAGVFD010000214.1 GCA_020057805.1 Sideroxydans sp.
GACCTTCGACTGCTTCCCACTTTTCTTCAGGAGTGCTCCAAGTTTTACCATCTACACCCGGAGTTTTCCGACCACGGTTTTCCGTCACCCGTTTCACAGCCAATGCTTTCGCACTGGTGGATCGGGTTAGGAGCCGTTGCAGTGAGCGGACTTTGCGCCACTCGCCTGCTTTTACCGCTTTCGCGATTCGCGTCTGTAACCTCGCAACAGATTGGTGTGCATCGGACCAATGAATCTGGTGCCAACTTTGCCAAACTGCGGAGGCAACATCGCCTTCTTGATACTTAGCGTCCATATCAACCTCCGATATTGGAGCGGGTGAAGGGGATCGAACCCTCGTCACTTGCTTGGGAAGCAAGAGCTCTACCATTGAGCTACACCCGCAAAATCCCGAAAGGAATAGACGCATTACCCCCTAGGGGATAAACATCTATCCCCGTTGGGTACGATTATACAAACCAGTCTCGCGACAGGTCACCTAGTGGAAGTCTGCACGCTTTCGCGTCGGGGTAATCATTTCATCCCCTATCTGCACCATTACAGCACAGCATTCGCTTTTTCCACCTTCCTCTACCCACTATGGTATCGGATGACCTTGCGGTCACCTTTGTCCACCGAACTAGCCAGACACCATATTGGGCTTACCACGTTCCACACAAGTAACAAGAGTTGGGAAGGTTCCGCCTATCCGCCGGTGATCGTAAGTCAGCGTATTTGCACCAAGCAAACAAATAACCGATCACATGCCATTTTGGCCAGAGCCCGATACTACAAGTTGCCTTTGGCTCTAAATGCTTCACGACGTTTAACAGCAGTTCACATTACATTAACCATCCAACTCAGCCTAGTGCCTCATCCGGGTGCAACTCCCGAAATCACACCAAACCCCTCACGGGGTTTGATATACCCATAAGGTGGCTACATTGTCAGAGCGCTTAGCACCCCACCGTTACCAGTGGCGCACTGCTCCTAGACTACGAGGGGCTGAACCCTCGGTTTTGTCCATTCCAAAATTAACCTGGAGTGTCAAAACAATTACTCATGCAGCTTACGCCGCTTATACAACCTCCTCGATACTTTGATTTGGTTGTGTCTTAAATGCTAATTTTTCTCGATTAAAGCAACGAGAAGGGTCAACGGCCCTCGCGACTAACGTGTCGCACGCTTGGGAAGCAAGAGCTCTACCATTGAGCTACACCCGCATGTAGTAGAATGCGGCGCGAATTCTAGCATGGACGATTGAGCAAAGTGATTACCCTCAGCATCAATGGCGCATCCCGCCAATTTCAAACGAACCTCACTGTCGCAAGCCTCATCGAGGAGATGGGTTTGGCGGGAAAGCGCGTCGCGCTAGAACGTAACGGCGAGATCGTGCCGCGTAGCACCTTCGCCTCCCAAACTTTAGCGGATGGCGACAAACTCGAAGTGGTTGTCGCAGTAGGCGGCGGCTAATCAATATCAGGAAGAAAAACATGACAGACCAACTCATCATCGCCGGCAAAAGCTATTCCTCCCGACTCTTGGTCGGTACGGGTAAATATAAAGACTTCACCGAGACGCGCGCCGCACTAGATGCCAGCGGTACAGAAATCGTCACGGTAGCGATTCGTCGCACCAATCTAGGACAAAACGCCAACGAGCCCAATCTACTGGATGCGGTGCCGCCCTCGAAATTTACCTATCTGCCCAACACGGCAGGTTGCTATAGCGCCGACGACGCGGTGCGCACTTTGCGCTTGGCACGTGAGCTGCTGGATGGGCATTCACTGGTTAAGCTGGAAGTGCTGGGCGACCCGCAATCCTTATATCCCAACGTGATTGAGACGCTCGCCGCCGCTAAGATACTGGTAGCAGAGGGCTTTCAGGTGATGGTCTACACCTCGGACGATCCCATTATCGCCAAGCAACTAGAAGATATTGGCTGCGTCGCCATCATGCCGCTGGCTTCGCTTATCGGCTCGGGCATGGGCATTCTCAATCCATGGAATTTGCAGCTCATTATGGATCGTGTGAGTGTGCCGGTGATTGTGGATGCGGGCGTGGGCACGGCATCGGATGCGGCGATTGCGATGGAATTAGGCTGTGCGGGCGTGCTGATGAATACCGCGATTGCAGGGGCAAAAAATCCCGTGCTGATGGCGTCTGCCATGAAAAAGGGCGTTGAGGCGGGACGTGAAGCTTTTCTGGCGGGACGCATGCAGAAGAAGCTGTATAGCGCCTCCCCCAGCTCGCCGACGGCGGGCATCATTGCATCGGCACGTGGCTAAAATGCAGGACAACGAAGACCTCAGCAAGCGTCACATCCGCAGCTTTGTGCTGCGCCAAGGGCGGGTTTCTGTCGCGCAGCAACGTTCGATAGATACCTTGCTTCCCCAATTTGGCATTGCCTATACTGCCCGCCCGCTCAATCTTGAAGAGGCGTTTGGACGCGTCGCGCCCAAAATTCTCGAAATCGGTTTTGGCATGGGCGACAGTACGGCGACCATTGCGCTCGCCCGTCCCGACAATGATTACCTAGGCTTGGAAGTGCATACGCCAGGGGTGGGCAACTTGCTCAAAGTGATGGGTGAACAAGACATCCGCAACATCCGCATCATGCAGCACGATGCGGTGGAGGTGCTGCGCGACATGATTGCTGAGGCAAGTTTAGATGGCGTGCACATCTTTTTTCCCGATCCTTGGCACAAGGCGCGCCACAACAAGCGGCGCTTAATTCAGTCGCCATTCATTGCGCAACTGGTGCAAAAAATAAAGCCCGGCGGATATATTCATGTTGCAACCGATTGGCAGGATTACGCCGAGCAAGTATTACGCGTATTTCAAGCAGAACCATTGTTGAAAAATACCGCCACGGATTACGCGCCCCGCCCCGACTATCGCCCGCTCACAAAGTTTGAAAAACGCGGCCTGAATTTAGGTCATGGCGTGTGGGATTTAGTCTTCCGCCGTCAAGAAAATC